>CAIOSS010001159.1 GCA_903860995.1 uncultured delta proteobacterium
AGGGAGGCTCTCCGCCTTCGGCGATCCCCGCGGCGACGACCCGGGTGCTTGGATCATCCGCGTCGAGCCCGAGCTGCACCTCGGCGCGCGCCCGGACGTGGTGCTTCCGGCCATGCGTCGAAGCACGCGCAGACCTCACCCCCGCTGCCGCGCGCCCCTCTCCATGAATGGCTTTCCTCTGGTCTCAATTCGCCCGTGTCTTTCGCGTCTCTTTCGGCGGCCCGGTCGACTCCAGTGCCGCGATGGCGGTCGCCGCGGTCACGAGGCGCTCGAGCCCGCGGCGGAGGGTCGTGGGCCCGAAGGGGCGGTCGCTGATGGGCCGGAATCCGCCGAGGATCGCGACCAGTCGCGCGGCCTGCGCCACGGTCAGCTCGGGCGGCGTCTCCATGCCGCGGGCCGCGCGCAAGGCGCGCAGCGCGAGCAGCTCCGAGCCCGTGAACTCCCGCGCGGCGGGCTCGCTCCCCGCCTGGGGATCGCGCGCCTGATGGGTGAGCGCCAGCGCCCGCGCGCTCACCGCCGCGTGGATCGCCATCCACCGCTCGATCGCGCGACGCGAGTGCAACTGGGTCTCCTCGATGTCACTGCCCGAGCCCTTCCAGATCTTGTGATGGTCCTCCACCCGCCACCTCAAGGTGTACCAGCGGATCGCCGTCAGCACCGCCGCCCGCGTCCGCAGGGGCCAGTCGGTGAGCAGCACCCACTCCAGCCGCTTCACCCCCGCCGGCAGGCGACCCACCTCGTGCACCCGCACCGCCCACAGCTCCACCGGCAGGTGCACGCGCGACGGCTTGAGGCGCAGGTCCAGCGTGACCGGGCGCGCGCGGATCTCCAGCTTCGCCCGGCGCGCCGGGTGCCCGTCGCGCGGCGGGATCCGCATGCGGATCGTCCACCGGTCGGGCGCCCGCCGCAGCAGCGACCACAGGTGCGAGGGCGACCCCGGCTCGGCCGACGCGCGGCGATCGTGGGCGGCGCGTAGGACCGTGATCTCGCGCGCGTGGGCGTCCTGCGCCATGGCCTCGACCAGCACCGGCCAGGCGTCGGTGGCGCTGTCGTGCAGCAGCACCAGCTGGGTGTCGGGCGCCTCGCGCCCGAAGCCTTCGCGGATGGCCGCGCGCGCCTCGATCCAGTGGCGGGTCTCCTTCTCCGCGACCGTCCGCTGGTGGCGCGAGCGGGTCACCCGCTTGAGCGAGCGGGCCCAGCACTGCATCGCGGCCAGGCCGAGGGGGACGCCGTCCTCGGTCAGGGCGACGGCGTCGATGGCGTGCAGCCCTCGCGCGCAACTGGCGCGATCGCCGACCGACCCGGTGCCGCGGGTGTCGTGCGGGTCGCGCAGCGTCAGGCTGACGCCGTCGACGGCCACCAGCACCCGCGGGAGGTCACGGGCGCGCCGGGCCGTGGCCCGCAGGCTGCTGGCCACCAGCGCCTCCGGGGCCACCCGATCGTTCTCCAGGAAGTCGTAGGCCGCCTCCAACTCCGCGGGCGCGTCGAAGACGGCGGACACCTTGGCGTGCGGGCGCTCGGCCACGCGCTGCGCCATCTGCACCAGCCGCGCGACGTTGCGAGCGTCGGGCACCGCGGCATGCCCGAACTCCGACTCGGCCCAGCTTGGGGCGTCGTAGAGCGTGTCCATCCTGCAGTCTGGACCGAACCGGATCCGCCGGAACTGTCGTTAGAAATGAGCCCAGAGGACAGCCATGAATGGAGAGGAGCTGCGATCACCTGACAGCTCATCGTGAAACGCAGCCCTTCCCGGAGCCCCTCGCCATTCATGGAGAGGGGCGCGCGGCAGCGGGGGTGAGGTCTGCGCGAGCTTCGACGCATGGCCCGCAAGTCACTCTTCGTTGCGTCCTAAACCGCCAGACGGTGCGGTCGCGCTCTCACGGCTGCGAGTCAACACCGATGGACGTCGGCGAGTTTTCTAGGAATGTAGTCGTAAACCAACTGCCTGAGTCGCTTGAGTTGAAGCTGTAGCATTGGTGATAGTACTTGAAAACGGCGAACTTCCCGTCCGTCGCATCTTGCTGGGCGAACACGTAAAAGTGGTTTCGCTCCGGTGTGAAATGAGTGGTAGCGCTCTCGTAGGGAAACGAACTGGGCAGCCTCAGCAGCAGCCCGGGCGGGCTTAGCGGGTGTCCTTCCATAGAAGCCCTCGTGACGTCGGCATCCGTGGGGTTGAGCCCCTGCTTGTCCCAGCCGATGACCGTGGAAGAAGTGGCGCGCGCACCACCGGTGAGCAGCGACAAGCGTGCCGCCGTCCCCCACGCGTAGCCACCGGTGTACGGAACCCCTGCGGAGTCACTGACCTCGATCGTTAGATTAAGATGACGGGCGAGAGGCAGAACCGTCTGGTAGGGGTTCGACGAGGGGAAACGGTTGACGGTATTCTGGGCAGGATCGATAGCCAGCACGCGCCCCACCGGGCACGCACAGGATTCCGCAGTGGTACCGCTAAGCTTGTGGGACTTGGCGAATACGTAGTCATCAATCAGATTGATGTAGAGTTGCGCGTGGTTGTTCCCGGCCGTGGTTAGCAGGTGCGGCACAGTTTCGGTGGAGGTGTCTTCAGCGTGGCGGACCACGATGACAACAGGGGTGCACGCATTGGCTTCGCGATAGGCGCTGCCGGCGCTGCAATCCAGGGTGCCTTCGCTGACCAAATCCTGGGCGTTATGGCTGATGTTGTTATCGGGTGCGGGCTCTACGCTGCAGGCCGATGTGGTCCCAATGAAGCACAAACCGCCCACGAACCACGAGCCCCTCACGAAGCGATGAACCATCATGAATACTCCTCGATCACTGACAGGGATAGAACGGCGATTGCATGAATGCATGCGCCCGTCAAGGTCATCAGCTGCGGCCAGCGAGCTCGTCCGGCGGGGCGTCGGGAGCTACCGACGATGCGTAGCGGGGCGAAAATCGCGTAAATGGATATGATCCGTTGTACGCCTACCCGCGAGCGCTGCCAGAAGCTCCCTGGACGCCGCCTTGGCACAGCTCGCCCGAACGGATCTTGGGCACCATCGAGTCGCCGCGCGGCCGAAACGACACGGTCTCTCCTGCCTTGAGCTTCGCGATGTGTCCCGTGGCCCATCCCATGCGGCGAGTGTCGCTCAGCGCCCGGGCCCAGCGCCAGCGGCGCATCAGCCCTCGAGCGACGGGCGCGCGAAACGCCGCGCGACCGCACTGGACGCCGCGCGTCGAGGGCGACGCTCGACGGCGGCGGCGACGAAGCGCATCGCCTCGGTGCCGATGTGTCGCCCTTCGCCTCGGCGCGTGGCCCCGAGCTTGCTTAGACTGCCGCCGCGCGCTGCACCACGCACGCCTCTCCCATCGAAAGGAACTCCATGCGAACGTTCTCCACTTCTCTTCTCATGCTCGCGGCCTCGTTGGGATGCTCCCCTGCGCCCGAAGGCAGCGCGACGAGCATCACGCCCGACACGTACCCGAGCGAGAGCGCCGCGGCCGTCTGTCGTCTCTTCTTCTCGTGCCCCATCAACGGCCTCTTCGAGGAGTTTCGACTGCGCTTCGTCGACGAGGCGACCTGCCGTGCGACCTACCTCCGCGCCCTCGACGCGGACACCGCCGACCTCGTGACCCTCGCGCGCGGGACCTCGGTGCGCTTCGACCCCGCCGCCGCGCGTCGCTGCTTCGACGGCATCGTGCGGGCGTGTTCGCTGCGCGACCCGAACGGCGCGTGCGAGTCGATCTTCGTGGGCACCATCGCCCTCGGCGGCGCGTGCCGGCGCCAGGAGCAGTGCGCAGGCGACGCGTACTGCGACACCGGCGATGACGTCGACCGCGGCCCGACCTGCCCCGGCACCTGCCGCGCCCGCGTCGCGCTCGGCGCCGTGTGCACCAGCTCGGCACAGTGCACGCGCGTCGGCGTACAGGGAAACGCCGTCTGCGAACCCTTCGAGTCGACCACGCGCTGCATCGATCAGCGCGAGACGAACACCGCGGGCGTGGGACAGCCCTGCGCCGGGAGCGTGACGTCGGGCAACGTCGAGACTTTCGCCAACTGTCAGGCGGGCCTCACGTGCGTTCTCAGCGCCACCTCGGGCATGCTTCCGCCTACGACGGGCACCTGTCGCGCGCCCATCGCCCTCGGCGCCGAGTGCTCGCCGATGGGCCCCGGGTGCGCGGGCGCCGCCCAGTGCAGGCCGACGGGGCCTGGCAGCGTCACGGGCACGTGTCAGGGCATCACGGTGCAGAACACCGCCGGACAGCCCTGCGACAGCAGCCGCCTGTGCAACTCGCTGCGGTACCTCGTGTGCCGCGACGGCACATGCCAGAGCGTGGGCACGGGCGCCGTGGGCACACCCTGCGCGATCGGCACGGAGGTGTTCTTGTGCAACGCGGGGCTCTACTGCGACACGAGCGGCACCTCGTTCACCTGCCAGCCGAAGCTCGACGCGGGGATGCCCTGCAGAGACCGCGACGCCTGCGTCTCGGGCGCGTGCTCGGGCGAGCCGAGGGTGTGTCAGATGAACATCTGCCGGTGAGTGCGCGGCGTACGCGCGCGCGGCGAGTCGAAGACCGGGGCTCCACGGTGCTTGACCGTCGCACCGCGTTGGACTTCTTGTTCTCGACGACCGGCGCGGGTGCATAGGGCGTCCACTGGGGCACCCCGGCCCGGCACGGATTCGCTCGGGTTTACAGAGAACCCATGACCCGATTGATCGCGGTGGCTGGTGGGTCTTCGAAATCTCCTGGCGTGGCCGCTGGAGAGCTCGCTGGCTCGTCGTGCCTGATCGAGGCAGAGAGCGTCGCTCGCGTGTAGGCTGCGGCGGACCAACGCGTGTGCGCGAGACGATGCATCGCGATCACATGGTACCGATGATCGACGCGACACCGGTCGACATCCCACGCGAGCGAGAGGCGCGCGCGACCCACGATCTCGGGAGGACTCATGCAACCACCCACTCCAACGAAGAGCGACCCAGGTGTCGGCGAGGCGTCGGTCCGCCTGGGAGCGAACACGTTTCTGCGGCTGTTCGTGTTCGCAGCCCTGGCGGGCGGGCCGGTCGGGCTGCTCGCGACCGCTGGCATCACTGCGAGCGTGTTGGACTTGCGTCTACGACTCGTGACCAACGATCCTCACGCGTACGTGGGCGCCCCCGAGAGAGATGCCGCGATCCTCGCGCTCGTGCCCTTGGTGTCTCTCGTCGTGCTCGTGCTGCCTGTCGTATGCCTCGCTCTGCGGCGCAGCGGGCGAACGCGGGTGACGTGGGACGATGCCGGGATCACCGAGTGGGAAGGCGACTGTGTTCGAACGTTCATCGCGCGTTCGAGCGCGCGGGTCGCCAGCAAGGTCAGCGTGCGGACCTCGCGGCGAGGCGCGCGCGTCTCGAAGTACAAGGTCTCGCATGTCGTTCAGGTCTCCGACCCACAAGGTCGGCGCATCACCGTCGCGCGGCGCGATCCGGTGTACAGGCTGAGCTTCGGCGCGCTGCCGCTGTGGATGCGTCGCCGTCCGGTGCTGACGAAGCTCGAGGCCATCGAGGGGCTGCTGGCCTCGTTTGCTCCGAGCGACGCTCCCCCTGCGATCGAGCCCGACGAACGCAGCGCGCGCAGACCCCTTGCGGGGCTCTCGACCGCGCTCAACCTGGTCGCCTTGGGCCTCTGTGGATGCACGCTCTTCTCGCTCAGCGCGAACAACGCAGCGAGAGAGAGCATCGGCTTATTGCTCATCCTCGCGGGTCTGCTGTTCGCCGTCGCAGCGCTGCGGCCGATTCGCGAGTACCTCGCCGTCGCTCGCGCCTCGAGGAGCATGGCCCATGCGCAGCAGGTCTCGTTCGACGTGGCGCCGCAGGGGGCCGTGCTCGTCACGCTCAGCGACGGTCGAGCGCTGCCCGCGGACATCAGCAAGCTCGTCCACGCGGACTCGCTCGTGCATCGGCGAGCGGGCTCTGTCCGCGCGATGATCGACATCACAGAGAACGCTGACGTGTATCGCGGCGAGCCAGCGCGCGCCGTCGTTCACGCGGTCGACACTGAGGTCGAGCGCGCAGAACGACGGCGGATCCTCATCGCCGACGCGCTCGAGATCGCCGCTCGACTCGCGCACGCCTGCCTCGTGCTGACCATCGGCGCGCTGTTGTTCACGAGGATCCAGCGGTTCTGAGACAGGGGTGCATAGGGCGTCCAATGGGGCACCCTCGCCCGCACAGAATCCGCTCGGGTTTACAGAGAACCCATGATCAGCAGGACACCGTCCCGCGAGCGCTGCCAAGAGCGCCCTGGACGCCGGTAGAAGTCGTACGGCGAGCTCGCCATGCGGGCGTAGCGGCCGGCGGCGAGCGCGGGGCGAGCGCGGATGAGCGGCTCGTCGGCGCGGGCGAGCACCGACGCGATGGTGCCTGAGCGGTCGTCGGCCGCGGGCTCCGCGCAGCCGACGAGGGCGAGCGGCACGGCGAGCCATCGGTGGAAGGAACTCACGGCGCCCTGCGGACAGCGGAAGCGGCGGCTCGGAGGCAAGCGCGGCAACGGGGGTACCGGGGGTTGATGGCGCGTCGCGACCGCGCCGTTGCGGGGATGTCACACGGCTGCGCTCCGAGCGCCGGAGCGGCAGCGACAGGCGGCAGCGGACGCTGTCATGCTCGCGTCGCATGAGCGAGACGTACGCGGCCCTCCTCCGGGGCATCAACGTGGGCGGCAACAACAAGCTCCCGATGAAGGACCTCGCGGCGATGTTCACGGCGGCCGGCTGCCGGGACGTCAGCACCTACATCCAGAGCGGGAACGTGGTGTTCTCGGCCGGCGCCGCGCTCGTAGCGACGCTTCCCGCCACGATGTCCGAGTCCATCTTCGCGCGCTTCGGCTTTCGCGTCCCCGTGGTGGTGCGAAGCGCGCGGGAGCTCGCCGGGGCGCTCGCCGCCAACCCCTTCCTCGCGTCGGGCGTCGGCCCCGACGCCCTCCACGTCGCCTTCCTCGCCGACCTGCCGAGCGCGGCGCAGCTGGTGTCGCTCGACCCTCAGCGGTCCCCCGGGGATGCCTTCGCGGTGCTGGGCCGCGAGGTCTACCTCCACCTCCCCAACGGCGTCGCGCGATCGAAGCTCACCAACGCGTGGCTCGACGCGCGGCTCCTGACGACCTCGACCGTACGCAACTGGCGCACCGTGCAGAAGCTCGTCGAGATGACCGGAGGATGACCCGCGGGCGCGGGCGCGACGATGATGACACCGCGTGCTCGTACCGCGTCGCTGCCCGTACGATAGCTTCGCCCCCGATGGCGAAGACCCGCCTCGCGCTCCTCGCGTTATTCGCCCTCGCGTGTCGGCGCACGCCGACCCCGCCGCCGGCGCGACCCCGGACGCCAGTCCAGGTCACCCCCGTGCCCGCGGCCCCGCCGGACCCGTGCGCGCGCGCAATCGCGGCGCAGCGAGCGCTGTTCGCAGGGCTCCCGGTGCCTCCAGGCGAAGCGCCGGCATCCCCGGAGTTCGCGACGTGCATCCCGACGCCGCGCGGGGCGTGGTCGCTGGAGATCGAGTCGCTCCGCTGGGTCGCCGACGAGCAGGCCTGGCGCGGGCACTGGTCCCTCGTCCACGCAGACTCCGCGGGACGGCTCGTGCGAATCGCCCTCTCGCTTCCCGCCGACGCCGCCTTCCCCGACCTCGCGACCGCGCCTGACAATTTCCTGGGGGGTGCGATGAGCGCGCTGGTCCGCGACGACGCGCGGGCCTTCGACTACGACGGCGACGGTGAGCCGGAGCTGGTGCTCGCCATCTCGCTGGGGCGGCACGAGTCCTCCGACGCCGTCGCGCGGGCGCGTGTGGACCTTCCGCGACGGTCGCATCTCCCTCTACGGCCCGGCTGAGGCGCTCGACGTAACGGGCGCCGAAGACATCGACAGGGACGGGCGCGCAGACCTGATGGTCCGTCAGCCCTTCGTGACCACCGGCGTCGCGGAGGGATCGGGCTTCAGCTACGACATCACCGGTCCCGAGTGGGTCTTCCACAGCCTCGCGGACGGCACGTTCTAGGCGGTCGACGCGGTGGCGACGCAGGCCGCGTGGCGCCGCTGTCCGAGCGCGCCGGGCCCTGCGTTGCTGTCGGTCGACGCCGTGGCCTGCGCGCGCGCCTGGGGGACCCCGACGCGCGAGGTCATCGCCTCGATCGACCGCGGCTGCGGCGGGCGCCTCGCCGCGGCGGCGCTCATCGCGCGCGACCCGCCATCGACATCAACCCCTGCTTCACCGTGCGGTCGCCGCGGCGGAGCGAACGGACCCCCTCGACCGGCAGGAATAGTTGTCGTGAACCGGCAGGAGTAGTTGACGTGACTCACGGCACCCATCGGGATCGGCTCACGCCCGTCGCAGTGACGTTCTAGCCCTGCACACGAGCGCTCGACAGCGCGCCCAGAGCCCCTACCAGAACCTCCCTGTCTACCCGCCACTGCGCTCCCTGCCGAGGTCGCGGGGATCTCTCCGCGACAGTGTGAGACACCGCGAACCTGCGGACTACGTGTGCTGGGCGTTGAACGAAGTAGCGCTCTCCCGTAGGCCTTGGCCGGAACTCCCGGGACGCCGCCCTGGCTGTGGTGCGCCGCGGCCGACCGGCGTGAGGCCTTCGTCGAGGAGACGCTGATCGACCCGCCCGGCGGATGTACCTGCACCGCGCCCGCCACCTCCCCGCGTCGAGTCCGTATCGCTTCGCCGACGCCCGCGACGTCCCCGCCGACCTCGCCCTGCCGGTCTTCCTGCAGGTCCCGCTGGAGGTCACCGACGGACCGGAGGTGCTCTCCTCCACGGCGCTGCTGTGCGCGCACATGCAGCACCTGCCGGCGGAGCGCTGCTTCCTCCCGCCCGGTGCGACCCGCGCGCTGCGACGACCCTTCGAGCCGGAGTTCTCCGTGCAGGTCGCGCGCTGCGTGACCGCGGTCATCGGCAAGGTCGCGCCGGTGCGCGCGGCGAAGGTCCCGGGTCGCAACGACCCCTGCACCTGCGGCTGCGGGAAGAAGTTCAAGCGGTGCTGCGCCGACGGCGGAGGCGCCGCGACCGACCCGACGTGACGCGAGGCGCGACGCGGGCGGTAGTGTAGCCCGCGTAGAGGTCGGCCATGAGCTCGTCGGAGAGCCCGGCGCGGAAGCGCCCGATGAGCCCGAGCGTGGTGGCGCGGAGGGCGCCAACGTCAGCGCGTGATCCCGGGGCGGCGTCGGCGCGGGCCGCGAGGACCGAGAGCGACGTTCGGAGGTATGCTGGCCGGGCATGAGCGACGAGCGCGACACGAATGAGGGCGGGACCGGCGACGACGCGACGACGCTGCCGCTGGTGAACGAGGACGGCGTCGACCTGACGCTGATCCGGTGGTCGCTGGGGCTGACTGCGACGGAGCGCCTCCGGGTGTTGGAAGGTCACATGGAGTTCGCGGAGATGGTTCGTACCGCGCGGCGCGATGCGGCTCGTTGAGCTCCTCGGCGTGCTCGTGCGGCACGAGGTGGAGTTCGTGGTGGTGGGTGGCGTGGCCGCGGTCATCAACGGCGCGCCGATCACGACGTCCGACCTCGACATCCTCCACCGTCGTACGCCCGAGAACGTCCGACGTCTGGTCGCCGCCGTCACGGAGATCGACGCTACGTTCCGTACGGACTCCCGGAAGATCCGACCCAACGAGTCGCACCTCCTGGGACCTGGACATGCGCTCCTCCAGACAACGCTGGGAGTGCTCGATTCGCTCGGCACCATCGAGACGAACACCACATACGAAGACGTGCTCGTGGACACCTTCGTCACGGAGGTCGCGGGCTTGTCCATCCGCGCACTGACGCTCGAACGGCTGATCAAGGTGAAGGAGCAGACCGGTCGCCCCAAGGACCTTCGAATGCTCCCAGAACTCCGCGCGACGCTCGCTGAGCGCAACCGCCGCTGAGCCGGGCCGATAGGAGGACCAACGGGGCACCGTTGTCGGCACGGATTCGCTCGGGTTTACAAAGAACCCCTTATCAGCAGGACACCGTCCCGCGAGCGCTGCCAGAAGCTCCCAGGCCGCCGCCTTGACCGATTCCAACGCTCCATCCTCCCCGCTCGCGCTGTCGGCCGGCACACCACGGCCCTGACCGTCCAGCACCTCAGCTGGCGGTGTCCAGCCAACCCCCTTCCTCCCTCGCCACCGATCACGGCCCGTCGCGCGCTCGCCTCATCCGCGGCACCACCGGTCGAGGCGCCCAGGTGCTCCAGGATGCGCACGATGCCTCCGCGCCCGGTGATCGCCGCGATCATCTTCATCCGTCCATCGCATGCCGGGCACCTCAGCGCGTCGACGCCCCACACCCGCCAGAGCAGCCGCGCCCAGTCGATGCGCGCCCGCTTCGTCGACACCTCCCGCGTCCCGCCCTCGCCCACTCGCTCGGTGGCCGTCGCCTCGGCCCCACCACCGACCTCCGCCTCCACCGGCGGTAGCGGGACCACCGCCACCCGCCACGGCGAGTTGGGCGCCAGCACCCCGTGGTACCTCACGAGCGGCGTCCGCGGCGGAGGTGTTAGCGCGCTCA
>CAIOSS010001160.1 GCA_903860995.1 uncultured delta proteobacterium
ACGACCTCCCTTTCTGACGGCGACCACGAGACGCGAGGACCTCGGTCGTCCTCACCCGCTCGCCCCGATCCCATCAAAGAGCGTGATCGAATCACCATCAAGAAGCGTGACCACGCTCAGCACGCCAAGGCGGCTCCTGGCAGCGCTCGCGGGACCGTGTCCTGCCGATCATGGGTGTTTGGGTAACTGCGGCAGATCCGTGCTGCCAAGGGTGCCACGTTGGTTGCCCCATACCCTGCGTGAGGGTCGCCAGCGGGGCGGTCACGTGGTCGAGGAAGACGTCCAGCCGGTCGCCCGCGGCCGAGGGGTCGAGCGAGGTCATCACCCCGTAAGTACCGCGCAAATCGCGGAAGCTCTAGGCCCGACCGGGACAGTAGTGCTATGCCCGGCCAGCGGAGCCCCCACCCACGCCCTCGCCGAGCAATCGGGCGCAGCCGTTCGCGACCGGGTTTCGTCCCCGAAAGGGTGCCGCGCCTGCTCTGCCTGCGGGGCAGGGCGACGGCCTACGGCAGAAGCGCGACGGCGGCGATCGGAACGAGCGCCACGCCGGAGACCGCCGCGAATGCCGCTCAGTTGTCCGCCAGACCGACGAGCTTGACCGCCAGATCGATGACGGTGCGCGTGTCCGCGTCGGGCTCCAGGAATCGGAAGCCGACGCAGTGCAAGCTCGGGTTGTGGTCCCGCCTGGTCCAGCAGGTCACGGTGGAGACCCGCAGAGTCTTGCTCCCCAGCCCCAGCACCGTGGGCAGAACCACGATGAGGTCGAACTTCAGGCCTGGCCTGAGCGCCGACTCGCGCAAGAGCATCAGCCCATTGCGCGAGATGTCACACGCGTGGCCGATCATCTGCGAGGTCGCAGCGTCGATGACCTCGAGGTTGTAGAGGAGATGATGTCGCTTGTCGCGTCGTTGTTGAAACATGATGGAAGGGTCTCGGGGGTTGGTAGAACGGACCACTCTGGCCTCGACCATGAGGCTACTTCACCGCGATCTGCCGGTGTGCCGCCGCAGATCCGAGTCGTACGGAGGCGCCGTCAGGCGCTGGCACCCTCACGAGATGTGCCCTGTCTAGAGCAGGAGTCGCACCCGCTTGAGAGAATCTTTGTAATCCACGGGTTCCACAGACACCCGTCGGCCTGCACGCACCTGGCACCGTCGCCCTGCGGTCGAACCACACCGCGCCTTCGTCTCACCCGTGTCGCCCGATCGCCAGTTCGGGGGATAGGCGAACCAACGCGGCACCCTCGCTGGCGCGGATCCGCTGCAGCTACCGAAACACCGATCATCCGTTGTACGCCTACCCGCGAGCATTGGAGGGAGCTCCCAGGCCGCCGCCTTGACCGATTCCAACGCTCCATCCTCCCCGCTCGCGCTATCGGCCGGCACACCACGGCCCTGACCGTCCAGCACATCGCTGGCGGTGTCCAGCCACCCCCTCCTCCATCGCCACCGATCAAGGCCCGTCGCGCACTCGCCCCACCCGCGGCACCCATAGGCGTTAAGCTGCGATCGTCGGTAGCCCTCGTGAGATTGCGATTGCGCGAGAGCTCCGGGTCGGGCACGGCAGCGCCATGGACAC
>CAIOSS010001161.1 GCA_903860995.1 uncultured delta proteobacterium
CGCACGCCGCACTCGCGGTCGGAGCGGCAAGCCAGCGGCGGCACGTCGGCCGGCACATCGACCCTGACGTCGACCGGGGCATCGACGGGCACGTCGAGCGGGACATCTTCCGACACGTCGACCGGGGCGTCGGGCGCGACGTCGCCCGGCGCACCGGCGTCCGGCGCATCCTTCGTGCCGGGGACGTCCGGGGAGCCCAGGTCGGCAGGCACATCGATGGCGTTGCCGGCGTCGACGCCGGCATCGGCCGCGACGTCCGTCGACGCGTCGGTGGTGCCCGGGTCGATGCCCGAGCTCCGCGGGGACGAGCAGGCGGCGACGAGGGAGAGCGCGACGAGGGAGAGGTGCCGTAGCGGAGGGAGTGGAGACCGCATGTGCGGCGGTTCTCAAGGATCGCCCGGTGGGTGTCAAACCCACGCCAGGGCGCCGACGGGGACGCGCAGGCTACGGGTTGGTGCTGAAGAGCGACACGGTGCGCGAACCGGTCACGTAGACCCGGCCGTCGGCGACCACGATGGGGGTCCACTGTCGGACGCTGGGCGGCGCGCCCGTGAAGATCTCCATGCCGTTGGAGATGTCGATGGCGCGGAGCGTCGCCGGGGACGAACCCGCGACCCAGAGGATGCCGTCGTTGTTGCCGTTGGACGAGACCGCGGGGGGCGACGGGTTGGACACCGTCGCGCTGCACCAGGCCGTCGCGAGGGCAGTGTCGGTGACGCGCAGGGCCATCACGCCGCCGCTGCCCGCGCAGCCCGAGCGGGTGCCGCGGCCGGGGGCAAACACGAAGGTGTCGGCGCCGTTGGACCACGTCGCCGCGGCGCCGAAGTTGCCGCCCGAGAAGTAGCGCATCTGGAAGACCTGCGACCCGGTGCCCCCGAGGTTTTCACGGTTGAGCAGGTAGCTGACGCCGGCCTTGCCGCCCTGCCAGACCAGGCGCGCGGCGCCCGCGATTGGCGGGAGCAGCATCGGAGAGACGGAGCCGATGTCGAGGTCCTGGAGGTCGAGCATGCGGGCGTCCGAGGCCTCGAAGAACGACGCCGGCTCGGTCGACCCGGTGGGGCCCGACGCGCCGCCGCCGAGGCGGATGACCCGCTCACCGAAGGAGCCCGGGGTGTGGCCGCCGAGGGGGGTGCTGTTGCCCGTCGCGACGAAGAGGCGCCCGGTCTCGTCCATGGCCGAACCGCCCACCGCCCAGATGCCCGAGCCGCGACCGGGGGTGGCGTAGGCGGCCTGCTGCGCGGGGTTGGCGGCGTCGATGCCGACCACCCAGCCGTGGTACATCCCGCAGTCGCCGTAAAGGCCGCCGAAGGGGACGAAGACGCGCCCGTCGGCGAACTGGAGCGCGCCGCGCTGCCCCGTGGCACGCACGTCGAAGGACGAGCCCCCGGTGGTGGGCGGGCTGATGTTGGCGGGGTACCCCGCGCGCTGCTGCCCGCTGGTGACGTCGAGGGCGTTGAGCTTGAACTGCATCCCGCCGTCGTTGGTGAACGCGACGGCGTAGAGGGTGTTGGTCGCCGGGTCGATGACGCCGGTGCTCACGACCCCGATGGTGTTGATGTTGCCGCACTGCTGCATCGAGCGCGAGACCGGCGTGCCGAGGGCGGTGCGCCAGAGCTCGGCCCCGGTGGCGGCGTCGAGCGCGTACATGGAGTTGCCCTGCGTGGCGACGAAGAGCACGTCGCGGCGCGCGCCGCCGACGGTGACGCCCGGTAGGTAGAGCGGCTGCGCGTACACGTCGCCGTCGAGCGCCGGGGCGAACGCGGCGACCCGCCCGAAGCGCGCGGTGACGGCCGCGACGGTGAGGCGGGACTCGCTGCGGTTGGCCCCCGAGCGGCCGCGGTCGAACTGAAAGGTGGTGACGGCGGTGGTGCCGCCCACCGGAGTGCCGGCGTCGGGTCGCACCACGCCCGTGTCGGGGGCGACGACCACATCGCGTACGACCCCCGTGTCCGTGCCGCCGCCGTTGTCCGTCGCGACCACGGGCGTGTCCGTGGTGACCGCTGCGTCAGTCGGCGTGACCGGGTCGGACGAGCACGCCGCCGAGGCGAACGCGGCCGTGAGCACGAGGGGACGAACGAGCGAGGAGGTCAGGGAGGTGCGCATGCGGCAGGTCTTCTCTCGGGGCCGGTGGAGGGGGAGGCGCATCCTAGCTTGTTCGTTGCGAGCGCCAAAGCTGCTCTTTGCGGGGGACGCGCGACCGGTGTCGGTGGCCCGGGGAGGCGCTTGCGTGGATGGCGCTCGTGGGGATAGAAGCCCTGCGCTCCCACTGATCCGCCGAGAGGGCGACTACCAGCTGTGTCGCGGGCCGTGTTGACCCCGCGACGACGCCCTCCGCGCCACCCGTTAAGGACCCTATTCCATGGACCGTGCTCCCTCCGACCGTGACCTCCGCGACCTGCTTCTTTCCTTGCGCGATACCTTCAAGGAAGCCGCTGCCCGCATCGACGACGTGCTCGGCACCGCCCCGGCGTCGTCCGCGCCGCAGGGCTTCCGGCGCGACGACGAGCGCCGCCCGGCGCGCGATTTCAACGCCACCCGCGAAGTGCGCGCGCCCCGCGACTTCGGCGCGGCCCAGGCGTACCGCGGCGACAACCGCGGCGAGGGCCGCGGCCCCCAGCGGGATTTCCAAGGCGGCCGCGAGCCGCGTGACTTCCGCGCCGCCGAGCCCGCGCCCTTCCGCGGCGACGCCCGCGGGTCCGACCCGGGGGTGCGCAACCCCCTGGAGCGCCTCCGCG
>CAIOSS010001162.1 GCA_903860995.1 uncultured delta proteobacterium
CCCACGTCGAGGGCGCCGGGGCCCTCGGTCGACCCGTCGAGTCGCGCCGCCAGCGCGAGGCACGAGCGGGCGTGCGCGACCTCGTCGAGCGCGGCCTGCTGCGCCTCGGCGAGCAGGTCGGGCGGCGCGCCCATCGCCATCATCGCCAGGGTGAAGCGCGCGAACGACGCCACCGAGGCGTGCTCCATGCGCCCGTCGCTCCGCCACGCCCGCCCGAGCGCCGCGCGCGTCGCGGCGTCGAGACCCGCGACCACGCCCGCGGGCTGCGCCGTCCACGCCGAGGCGGGGACCACCCGCGCCGCGCGGGCCTCCCCCGCGACGACCATCGGTCGGCCGCAGCAGGCCATGTCGCACCAGAGGTAGCAGCACTGGTCGCCCTCGCGCTCCACCGCCAGCGCGGGGTTGCAGCACCCGCTCTGGACATACCTGGGCGCGTAACAACCGTTGGGCGCGAGGGGCACGTCGAGGGGCGCGAGCCCGCCGTCCCCGGGGCCCGCGTCGACCGGCGGCCGAAACTCCCCCGGGGGATTACGGATGCGCGCCTCGACCTGCGCGAAGGTCAGGCACTCGCGCTTTCCCCGGGGGCCCGGGCACACGGGCGCGGCATCGACCGCGGGCGCGTCGACCAGGTCGGGCCGGTCCACGGGGGCACCGAGGTCCACGGGGGCACCGGTGTCCAGGGGTGTACCGGAGTCGGCGGAGGCGTCCGTGGCCGTGACGGAGTCGGCGCAACCGAGCGGGAGCAGCGAGGAGAGGGCGGAGAGGAGACCGAGGCGGAAACGGGCGGGGTTGCGCATCGTGCACGGAAGCATGGCACCGGCCGCACCGGGGCGGAAACGGCGCGGCGCGTGGGGGTCAGAGCGAGAGGCGCTGGAGCGTGCCGGCGTTGTCGATGCCGTACAGGTTGCCGCTGGCCGAGAACAGGTGCCGGACGTCGCTCAGGTTGGCGCCGGTGAGCTCCTGGTACACGCCGTCTTCGAGGTTGGTGGCGCCGAGGGCGCCGTCGTCCTCGACCGCGTAGAACACCCCCTGGTGGATGGTCGCCGCGAGGGTGTCGTCGTACGCCCCTTCGGCGCCGAAGAGGGTGTACTCGCCCGTCTCCGCGTCGACCTTGTAGAGCGACCCGTCGTTCTCGAGCACGTAGACGTAGCCCTGCCAGAAGTAGAGCGCCGCGGTGTCGTAGCCCTCGCCGAGCTCGGTCGCGTCGCCGCCGTCGACGGGCATCGCGAAGAGGCTGCCCTCGTCGTCGACGTAGTACACGGTGCCGTCGGAGGCGTCCGCGGCGACCACATCGGCCCAGGCCTCCTCCTCGCCGATCTGCTCCCACTCCCCGGAGGAGGGGTCGATCTGGTACAGCGTGCCGCTGTTTTCGATCGCATAGAGCAAGCCCTCGTCGGTGCCGTCGGAGAGCAGGATGCGAGTGTTGTAGCCCTCCCCGATCGGCTTGAACGAGCCGAGCTTCGCGCTGGTCGCGTAGAGCGTACCGCCCTCCTCATAGGTGAAGAGCTTGCGCCCGAGGCCCACGCCCGTGACGGTGTTCTTCCACGCGCCCGGCTCGCTCTCCTGGATCTTGCTGACCATCTTCGACTCCTTCACGTTCGCTCTGGAGGAAGCATTCTCCCCCGCGACGTCGGCGCACCCTCGCATGGAGCCGCGCACCCACGCCATCGCCACGTGGCTCAACCCACGCTCGCCCGGCGCTTTTCCCCGACGGCCGTTACTCCAGCGCCCCGCCGAGGAGCGCCGCATGGCGGGGGAAGGTCAGCACCACCACGCTCCCCCCGGCGGCCGCGCGGCGCACCGTCGCCGTGCCCCCCATGAACTCCACCATCCGCCGCGGCAGCGCCGACACTTCGCCCTTGCGGGCGCGGCCGTCGACGGCGCTCTCGTCCTCGACCTCCACGCTGAAGGTCTCTGCGTCGACGGCGCGCGTGCGCACCACGACGCGCCCGGCCTGCCGACTCATCCGCAGGGCCTCTTCGAGCGAGTTGCGCAGCACCAGCTTGAAGCGCGCCGGGTCGAGCACCACCTGCGCCAGCGCGGCGTCGGCCTCCAGGTCCACGCGGATCATCCGCACGTCCGCCGCGATCTGTGACGCCGCGAGGACCTCCTCCACCAGCGCTTTCAGCGAGAAGGCCTCGTGCCGCAGCTGGATGCTGCCGGTCTCCAGCCGCGCCACGTCGACGAGGTCGTCGATGACCCGCAGCAGCTGCCGCCCGCTCGAGAGGATGTCCCCCAGGTACTCCTGGTGCTGCGGCGTCGACGGGTCGACGAGGCCGTCGTGGAGCAGCTCGGCGAAGCCGATGATGGCGTTGAGCGGCGTGCGCAGCTCGTGCGACATGCTCGCCACCACCTCGCCCTGGTGCCGCGGTGCCTCGCGGTCGACCGCCACGAGCCGCCGCCCCTGCTCCGCCACGGTGTCGCTGAGGGCCTTCACCCGAAGCAGGGTGCGCACGCGGGCCAGCAGGTCGTCCCGGTTGAAGGGCTTCATGACCACGTCGTCGGCGCCGACCTCCGCGCAGCGCGGGCGCGCCTCCGCCGGGTCGAGCCCGGTGACCATCACCACGGGGATCGTGGCCGTCGCGGGGTTGGCCCGGATCGCGCGGCACACCTCGTAGCCGGACATCCCAGACATGATCACGTCGAGCAGCACCAGCTGCGGGGACTCGCGCGCGATGACCTCCAGCGCCTCGACGCCCGACCCCGCGGTGAAGACAGCGTGCCCCTCGAGCGACAGGATCTGCTTGAACAACCTGACGTTCTGGGGCGAGTCGTCCACTACGAGGATCTTGGCCGCGGAGCTCATTGGGGCCGCGACGATGACACAGGGCACGCTCCGCCGACGAGGGGCTACGGACTCCCCGAAGAGCTAGTACCGCGTCGCAAGAGTTCTGACGGGTTAAGCCGAGCACCCGCCCAGGCCTGCGAGCACCGGCCTCGCCCTCCGAGGGGAGCACCCGCCCAGGCCTGCAGTCCCCGGCCTCGCCCTCCGAGGGGAGCACCCGCCCA
>CAIOSS010001163.1 GCA_903860995.1 uncultured delta proteobacterium
GGGCTCCCGAAAACTCAACCCACCCGACGCGCAGAGCGCGGCGGCGCCGATGTCCCGGCGGCCAGGCGGCGTCCGGTCACGCCTCGTCCCCCGTCGGTCCTCCCGATCCGGCCCGGAGACGCCTACTCCGAATCCCAGGGGAGCATGGCCCGCGCCCCGGGTTTGGGGGCGAAGGATCAGTCGTCGGAGAAAACGGCGTCGAGCGAGGCTGCGGTGAGCGCGCGGTCGGCCCAGCACTCAATGCGATCGAGGTCGGTCGTGGCGAGGAGGCGGGCCTCGGCGTCAGCGCCGAGCTCGAAGCCGCGACGGCGGAGGATGCGCACGAGCAGCCGGGCTTCTCCACGGGCTTCTCCACGGGCTTCTCCGCGGGCTTCTCCGCGGGCTTCTCCGCGGGCTTCTCCGCGAGCCTCCCCCGCGGCCACGCCGCGCGCCTCACCCTCCGCCCGAAGCTCGTCCTTCCATCGCTCCAGCGCGGGGTTCTTCGGCAGTTGATTGATGTCGATCATCATCGCGCTCCTCACCTGCTCCATCACCGACGGGTGCAGCACCGCGAGGATGCCCTCCTGCGTGGCCCGTCGCAAACGCTCGTCCGCCACCGTCGCCGCGCGCCCGAGCGCCCGGCGCGCCACCTCCGCCGCGGCCCGACCGTGGCGCCCCTGCATCACCCACGCGGCGAACACCGCCATCTCGGGCGGACCCTTCGCCAGGATCACCTCGGCCTCCACCGGACCCAGCCGTAGCACCGTCGGCGCTACGCCCCAGCGCGTGCCGCCCGCTCGATGCATCGCCGCGTGCGACGCCCAGCGCGCGACCGACGCCGAGTGGGTGATCACCACGAGCTCCCCGTCGGGTCCGTAGCGGTTGGCCATCGCGGCCACCGCGAGCGGCCACCGACGCGCCTTCTCGGGGTCCCGGTGGCGCTGGATCTCGACGAGCACCCACCGCGCGCCATCGCGCAGCACCAGGTCCGGCGCCACCTCTACCGGAAACGCCACCCGCAGCGCGGAGTCCTCGACGACCAGCGTCGCCGGACAGGGAGCGTGGCCGGTGAGCTCGAGCAGCGCGCGCAGCCACGACGGGTCGTCGCGCAGCCAGAGGAGCACCGACTCGTGCGCCGTCGAAGAGGACATCGAGCCGACGGACAGCAGCGGGTGTGCCACGCGAATCGTGCGGGAAACGAAGCACCTGCGGGGTGGCGGCCGGTGGCGGCGGAGGGTGGCGGCGGGGTGGCGGGCGCGCTCGGCGTCAGTGCTGCGGCACGCGGTCGGGCCCGCCGCGGGTGCCGAGCACCTGCTCGTCGTAGTGCACGTACACGCGGGTGCCCGGGTGCTGCACGGTGGCGTACGCGCCGTTCCACCCCGGGGCGACGTGCGGCTCGGTCCAGTTGTAGAACCACCGCGCGTCGGGCGGGCTCATGTTGACGCAGCCGTGCGAGTGCATCGCGCCGAAGCCGTTGTGCCAGAAGGCCCCGTGCAGCGCGAAGGAGCCCTCGAAGTACATCACCCAGGGAACGTCCTCGATGCTGTACGGCCCGTCGTTGGCGCTGTTGCCGTCCATGGTCGTCGCGACGTGCTTCGACAGGATCCGGAAGGCCCCTTGGATGGTCTCGTAGTTCTCTTCGGGGTTCGAGCGGTTGCGCCGCCCGGTGCTCGCCACGGTCACGTACACGGGCCGCGCGCCCTCGTAGGCCACCACGCTCTGGTGGTCGAGGTTGACGTCGATCCACTTCTCGTCGGGCGCCGAGAGGTCGGCCGGCGGCTCGTGCCGGGTCACCACCCGCACCTGCCGCGAGCGAAGGAAGAAGCCCTCCGCGGTGTGGTAGTACTGCTCGTTTCCGACCGTCACCGGCGGCTCGTCGGCCAGCTGGATGATCGCCAGCCGCGGCACGCGGCCGATGGCCGACATCGCGCGGCCGCTGGCCTGGTAGCTCGACGTCACCGTGCTCAGCGCCACGGCGATGGGCAGGTGGTGCTGCTCGTCGAGGGCCACGCCCTGGAAGTACCCGTCGCCGCGCAGCGTGGAGAGGGTGTTGGCGCGGATGTATCCGCCCGACTGCGTGTGCCAGAAGCTGGTGCCGCCAGGCGCGCGGGCCTCGCGGTTGAGCGAGACGTACATCCCGCGGAGCGTGCGGCGCATGAGGGCGGTGCCCGCGAGGCCCTCGAGGTCTTCGATGCGCACCTGCGCGTCGGCGCTGCGGGCGCCCGCGTCCGAGGCCGTGGCAATGGTGGTCGTCGCGGCGTCGCCCGCGCCGCCGTCGGGGTCCCCCGCGGCCGCGCGCGGGGCGAAGCGCTCGGGCTCGGTGGCGCGCTCCTCCTCCTCGGTGGGGAGCCAGCGGTACACGGCCGTCGCCCGGGTGCTGCGGGCGTAGGTGAAGGGCATCGAGGCGTCGATGTCCGGCGGCGTCGGCAGGCGGCGGGTGATGGGCCGGTTGCCGAGCGCGCTGGTGAGCATCGCGAGCGGGCCCACGCAGACGAAGCCGCTGCCCTCGACCTCGTACCAGCCCGCGCCGCGCATGTCGCGGCGGGCGGGGCAGCCGTCGTTGCCCACGGGGCCGCGCACGATGGCGATCTGGCCGCCCGCGCGGACGTAGCCGATCCAGTGGGCGTTGGCCTGCGGGGCCTCGACGATGCCCGTGCGCCAGCCGAGGGCGGTGATCATCGTGCGGGGCCCCGCGTCGACCGGGCCCGCATCGGCGCCGGCGTCGTCGGCGGGCGCGCCGGCGTCGTCGGGGTCGAGCGCCGAGCCCCCGGCGTCGTCGGCGGCGAGAGGGGGGAGGCTGGGGTCGGGCGGGAGCGTGAGCGCGGCGTCGAGGGGCTCGGCGGCAGCGTCGGGCGCGGTCGCACGGCTCCAGAGGTTGTCGAGGCGGTCGCAGCCGGACGCGGACGCGAGCGAGGCCACGGCGAGGCTCGCGACGACGAGGCGGCGGATCGATGAAGGGGTGGCGGGGTGGCGCATGCGACTCCGGCGGCGGGCCTGACGGTGCGCTACCACAGCGCGGGGGGCCCGTGTCCAATTCCGCTGGTTGCGACAACCGCACCAGCGACGATGCGGCGGCGCGGGTGGGGCTTTGCTGTTAGGGTTCGCGCGGCCTGCGGGTCGACCCACGCGATGCCCCGACGCGGAACGACGCACACACCCCCATGGCTGCCGAGACTCGCGTGGCCGCTCGCGGCGTCTCTCGCCTTCCACGGCGTGGTGCTGGTCATCCGACCGCCGAGCGTGCGCCTCCCGTCCCTGCCCGTGGTGGTCAACCGCACGGTGGAGTTTGGCCTCGAAGCCCCGACCCGTGCCACCTCGCCGGAGCCCGCGCCGGTGCCCGCCCCGGTGCCCGCCCAGGTGCCCGCCCCGGCGCCTGCGCCGACGCCGCCGCGGGTGGCAGCCC
>CAIOSS010001164.1 GCA_903860995.1 uncultured delta proteobacterium
CGCCTCGCCCCAGCCTCGCGCAGCGGGCGGCACGACAGCACCCGGCGGCGCCACCGCTCGGGCACCCCCGCGCGCCCGTGGATGGCGCCGAGAAGCGCGCCCGCGATGGCCGCGTTGGTGTCCGTGTCGCCGCCACGCCCGACGGTGTCGACCACCGCCTCCTCGAAGGACGGCGCGCGCAGCGCCTGGTAGAAGGCGTTCTGGAACGCGATGCGAATCCACCCCATCTGCCGGTAGTACTCGTCGGGCGGGCCCTCCCGCGCGGCCTCCAGCATCGCCGCCACGCCCGGGTCGCGCCCCGGCTTCCGGGCCTCGTCCATCGCGAAGCCCCACGCCGCCTCGCCGTCGCCGCCGCGCGCGATGACCTCGGCGATGGCGCGGACGTACGCCGCGCAGGCGTCGCGGCAGAGCGGGTGCGGGTGCGTGAGCTCGCTGTCCTCCGAGGCCATGCGCGCCGCCCGCGCGGGGTCGGCCGCGCCGAAGATCGCCAGCGGCGAGACGCGCATCAACGACCCGTTGGCCTGGCTCTCCCGCGACGCCGCCGCCAGCACCCGCCGCAGACGCTCGGCGGGGTCGCCGACGGCGCCCGCGGCGAGCGCGGCGGTGATGGTTCCGCCCCGGTCGAAGGGCCCCGAGCGGATCCAGTGGATGTACGCCTCGGCGACCGCCTCGCGCTCGAAGGCCTCGTCGCGCACCAGCACCCGCGCGAGCATGAGCGCCAGCTCGGAGTCGTCCGTGGCCTGACCCATGAAGGTGCCCCAGTGCCCGTGGTCGCTGAGCTCGCGCACCCCCTTGGGATGGTCGCGCTGGATGCGCTCCGCAGACTGAAACTCCACCTGGCCCCCGAGCGCGTCGCCGATGAGCTGCCCCAGCCAGCAGCCCTGGGCGCGAGACAACACCCCCGGGTCGCTGACGTGCTGCCGAGGTCGCAGCCGCGCCAGCGGGAGCCATCCCCGCTGCCCCGGCGTGTACACCTCGTGCCAGTCGCGCCCCACCAGCGCGGCCACCGCGGCGGGAGCCCCCCCGAACGCGATCACGGTCTCCATCTCTCCGAGGTGGGTGTAGGTGATGGGCGCCCCGGCCTGGTCGATCACCACGCCCCCAGACCCGCGCAGGAGCGCGTGCCCGGCGCAGAGGTCCCACGCCGAGGGCGTGGCCAGGGAGACGGCGGCGACCGCCTCGCCCGCGGCGGTGAGCGCGAAGCGGTACGCGATGCTCGTGAGCGGGCGGTAGCGCCCCGGCGCGACGCAGCGGGCGTTGGGCTCGGCCGCGCGGTCGGCGTGCTGCGACACGAACACCGCCTCCCCCGCGTCGAGCGCGGCGCCCGCGAGGCTGACCTCGAGCGCCTCCCCGTTGCGGGTGACCGGGCCGCAGCCCTCGGCCCACGCGAGCAGGTCGCCCTCGTCGTCGGGGTAGGCGTACGCGAACACCACCCCGAGCACGGGGACGCCGTCGCGCAGCAGGCCGACGGACACCGCCGCCCCGCGGAATCCCTCCAGGAAGGGGCGGGTGCCGTCGTTGGGGTCGACCACCCAGCAGCGGGCCTCGTCGGGGTCGGCGGCGGCCGTGAAGCCCGTCTCCTCGCCGCGCCAGTGCCACGGGAAGGGCCCGCGCAGCTCACCCCGCAGGAAGACCTCCACCTCGGTGTCGATGTCTGCCTTGTCGCCCGCCCCCCGGGGCCCACCCCCCCGGTGAAACTCCTCCCGCAGCCGTCGCCCGGCCTCCGTCGCGGCCTCGATGGCTGCGTCCAGTGCGTCGGCGAGCGGTGGTCTCGTAGGGTCCATCGGGCTAGGCATCATGGTGGTACTAGAAAACTTGTCACGCCCGAAAACCTCCGCTCCCGAGCGGCGTCCAAGCTCGTCGATGCACCCCTCCCGCGCCCCGGTCGCCGCCCTCCTCGTGGCGCTCGCCTGCGCCGCGTTTACCGTCCCCGGTAAAGCCC
>CAIOSS010001165.1 GCA_903860995.1 uncultured delta proteobacterium
CGCGCGTTCGAGATGCCGACGCGGTGGGTGTACCGACCGAGGTACGCGTACACCTGCTCGGCGCCGCCGAAGGGCGCCTTGGCGTAGACCACCCAGTCGGTGCGGTAGAGCGCCGTGCGGAGCTGGTCGAGTACGTCGCACGCGCTGCTCGGCGGCAACGTGACGGCGCCCGACGCGAGGCCCTCGAGGAGCGCCGCGCGCAGCTTTCCGCGAAAGAGCTTCGCCAGCACCTTCACCGGGAAGAGGTCGTCGCCCTTCGTCGACACCCCATGAGTGCCGTCGGGGGAGAGCACGTCGGCGATGTCGGTCCCGGGTCGGTCCATGGGCACGCCCGTGGCATCGGGGGCATCGATGACGGGGGGAGTGTCGATGACCGCGGGCACGTCGACGACCGCGGGCACGTCGTTCGAAGCACCCGCATCGGCCGACCCATCGACGCCCGACGACGAACACCCGATCAGGGTCACCAGGAGAGCAAGCAGCGGGACACGCACTCCGCGATCGTCCCAGGAGGGAGCCGTGGCCTGCACTGACGCGGTGACAGCGTGATGACTACCCCTGCCCCGGGCCCTGTCCGCCGGGGGGATATCCGCCGCCGCCACCGGGAGGAGACCATCCGCCCTGCGGCGGCGCCCCGTAGGGATTCGGCCCCGACTGCGGCGGGCCGTAGCCCTGCGGCGGCGCCCCGTAGGGATTCGGACCCGACTGCGGCGGGCCGTAGCCCTGCGGCGGCATCCCCATCGGCGGGCCGTAGCCCTGCGGCGGCATCCCCATCGGCGGGCCGTAGCCCTGCGGCGGCATCATCATGCCCATCGGGGCGGCGTTGGCCGGGTCGGACTCCCACGCGCGCACCTTCGAGCCGCGCAGCGCGAAGAGCCCGACCGCGATGAGCAGGTTGAGCACTCCCCCGCCCGCGCTCGTGTAGGCCTCCTCGCGGCGGCGGCGCGCGATCGAGTACCAGAAGTCGGGCCCGAGCACGCTGCGATAGCCCGACCCGTAGCTGCTGCTCGACGCGTACGACGCCTGGCGATCGGCGCTGCCAGCCCGGTCGAGCATGTACGCCGCGTAGGCGAAGGCCCCGAGGGCCATCAGCGTGAAGACCATCCCGAACGCCAGCGCCACGCCGCCGGGCTTGCCCGGGCGCGACGGGTTCGACTGCATCTGGGCCATCGGGCCGCCCGCCTGCGCGGTGCCCGTGGTGAGAGCCTGGGCGATCTCCTGCTTGAGCCGCTCGACGTCGCCGCTGATGACCATCCACACGATGCCCCACAGCAGCAGCCCCGGCAGGATGCCCGCGAAGATGGACAGCACCATGAAGAGCTTCACGCCCAGGTTGGGGATCTCCCACCCCAGGCTCACCGCGTTCGGGCCGTCGGGCTTCACCACGACGCCGACCATCAGGCCGGCCCCGACCACGGCGCTTCCCCCGCGGGAGAAGTGCTCGTAGCGCGGCAGCGTGGACTGGAAGAAGCCCTGGAGCTGCTGCGCCGATGCGACCGGCTGCGCGATCTGTACCCTCATGACGGGCACCCCTACCGTCGTTTCAGACCCAGGCACAAGGGCGGCGGACCGACGGCTCGGTGCGCTGCTGGGGCTCCGGGACGACCATGGGCGTGGTGTCGGGCCTGCCGCGGGTCACGCAGCTCTCCGGGCGAGAGACCGACTTCTGCGGCCTCGGCGCCGACGGGCGGGTCTACTGGGGCTGGACCGGCAACGGCGCCCTCCTCGCGGCCAACGTCACGGGCCTCACCACGCGGCCCTCCGAGGTCGTCACGCCGTAGCGCCACACCCGCGCAGCGCGGCGACCGCCTCGCCACACCTCTCTCCCCTCACCGGGCCTTCCAGCCACACCACCCCCGAGCGCCCGAACCCCCGTCTCCGCTCGGGAGATGCCGCGCTCTGGTGCGCCCGCTCCACGGGGTGATCAGCCAGGGCACACCCGATGCAGTCACCGCATTGCACACCGACTCACACTCCGCCGTTCGGCACCGCGCCGACCGGATCGGAAGCCCTTCACAGGAGGCCATTTCGCCATGCTGATGATCATCCTCATCGTGCTCCTCGTGCTCTCCATCGGCGGCGGCGGCTGGGGCTTCTCGCGCTACGGCGCCGCGGGCCTCGGGCCGGCCGGGCTCCTCCTCATCGTGCTCGCGGTCTTGTACTTCACCGGCAACCTGCGCTGACCGCGCTGTTGGCACGGCGCTAACACAACGCCGCCGATGGGCGCGCGTCGCTCTGGTAGCGTCGCGGCAAGTCCATGCGCGTCACCGGGTATGACTCTGGCGGGTTTCACGACGAGATGTTCGATGGCGAGGGTCGGCCGCGCGCCTGGTATGCGCTGCTCGCCGAGCGCCTCGCCGCCCTGCCCGACGGGGAGGTGACCCGACGTCAGCGGGCGGCCGAGCAGGCCCTGCTGGCGATGGGCATCACCTTCAACGTCTACGGCGACGCGGCGGGCAAGGAGAAGATCTTCCCCTTCGACCTCATCCCCCGCATCGTGTCGGCCACCGAGTGGGCGGGCATCGAGCGCGGCCTCGTGCAGCGCATCACGGCGCTCAACCTCTTCATCGACGACATGCACCACGGGCAGCGCGCCCTGCGCGACGGCCTGGTGCCGCGCGAGCTCATCGAGAGCAGCAAGGGCTTCCTGCGCGCCTGCGTGGGGCTGCGCCCGCCGCGCGGGGTGTGGTGCCACGTCACGGGCACCGACCTCGTGCGCGACCGCGACGGGGCCTTCTACGTGCTGGAGGACAACCTCCGCTGCCCGTCGGGGGTGTCGTACGTGCTCCAGAACCGCGCGGTGATGAAGCGCACCTTCCCGCAGATGTTCGGCGCGTCGCGGGTGCGCCCGGTGGACGAGTACCCGAGCCGGCTGCTGGGCGCCCTGCGCGCGATGGCGCCCGCGGGGGCGGGCGAGCCGACGGTGGTGCTGCTCACCCCGGGGGTGCACAACTCGGCGTACTTCGAGCACTCCTTCCTCGCGCAGCAGATGGGCATCGAGCTGGTCGAGGGCCGCGACCTGCTGGTCGACCGCGGGGAGGTGAAGATGCGCACGACCCGCGGATTCCAGCGGGTCGACGTGATCTACCGTCGCATCGACGACACCTTCCTCGACCCGGAGGTGTTCCGCCCCGACTCGCTGCTGGGCGTGCCCGGGCTGATGCGCGCCTACGCCGAGGGGCGGGTGGCCATCGCCAACGCGCCGGGCACGGGCATCGCCGACGACAAGGTCATCTACGCGTACGTGCCGAAGCTGATCCGGTACTACCTGGGCGAGGACGCCATCCTCCCCAACGTGCCGACCTACCTCTGCCGCGAGCCGCGCGACCTCGCGTACGTGCTCGACCACCTCGACGAGCTGGTGGTGAAGGCCGCCAACGAGTCGGGCGGCTACGGGATGCTGGTGGGCCCGGCGGCGTCGGCGGCGGAGCGGGCGGAGTTCCGGGCGCGGGTGCAGGCCGACCCGCGCAACTACGTGGCGCAGCCGACGCTGGGGCTCTCGCGGGTGCCGACGCTGGTGGAGGGCGAAGGGCTCGCGGGCCGGCACGTCGACCTGCGGCCGTACATCCTCTACGGCGAGAGCGTGTACGTGCTGCCCGGCGGGCTCACCCGCGTGGCGCTGCGGCCGGGCTCGCTGGTGGTGAACTCCTCGCAGGGCGGCGGGAGCAAGGACACCTGGGTGCTGCGCGACGACGGGCCGGGGCCGCGCTCGGAGGTGACGCCGTGCTGAGCCGCGTCGCCGACAGCATCTACTGGATGAACCGCTACGTGGAGCGCGCGGAGAACGTCGCCCGCTTCGTCGACGTGCACCTGCACCTGCAGCTCGACGCGGCCTTCGGGGCCGACGAGCAGTGGGCGCCCATCCTCGCGACCTCCGGCGACCACGCGGCCTTCGACGCGCGCTACCCGTCGCCCACCCGCGACAACGTGCTGCGCTTCCTCAGCTTCGACGAGGCCAACCCCAACTCCATCATCTCGTGCCTGCGGGCCGCGCGGGAGAACGCCCGCGCCGTGCGCGAGGTGATCTCCTCGGAGATGTGGGAGCAGGTCAACCGGGCCTACCTCATGGTGTGCGACGCGGCCGCGGGCGACGCGCTGGAGAGCCCGCACGAGTTCTTCACCGCGGTGAAGAACGCCTCGCAGCTCTTCGTGGGCGTGAGCTACCTCACGATGACCCACAACGAGGCGTGGCACTTCGGGCGCCTGGGCCGGCTGCTCGAGCGCGCCGACAAGACGTCGCGCATCCTCGACGTGAAGTACTTCCTGCTGCTGCCGACGGTGAACGACGTGGGCCTGGCCTACGACGACATCCAGTGGGGCGCGCTGCTCAAGAGCGCGAGCGCCTTCGAGATGTACCGCAAGAAGCACGGGCTGCTCTCGCCCGCCAAGGTGGTGGAGTTCCTGCTGCTGGAGCGGAAGTTTCCGCGGGCCATCCGGTACTGCGTGGTGAAGGCCGAGCGCTCGGCGCACGCCATCACCGACACGCCCCTCGACGCGGGCGCCAGCCCCGCCGAGCGCGCCCTGGGCAGCATCCGCACCACCCTCGACGCCAGCGAGATCCAGGCGATCATGGCCGGCGGTCTGCACGAGTACCTCGACGCGTTCCAGACGCGGCTCAACGCGGCGAGCGATGCCATCCACGAGACCTTCTTCGCGCTGCGCCCGATGACGCCCTCGATGGCGCCGCCGCCGATGTCGCAGTCGCAGTCGCAGGGCTGAGCGCCCTCCGCCGCCCTTACCCGATCTCCTCCACCCGCACGTCGACCGAGAGGGTCTCGAAGCCGCCGCCCTTGTAGATGGTCCCGCTGGTGGGGGTGGCGTCGCGGTAGTTGCGGCCGCACGCGACGCGCACGTGGTCGCGGCCCACGAGGCAGCCGTTGGTGGGGTCGAAGCCCTGCCAGCCCGTCCACGGGAGGTACAGCTCGGCCCAGGCGTGCGAGGCCTCGGACTGCACCTGGTTCTCGTACACCCCGTGGGTGAAGATGTACCCGACGCGGTAGCGCGCGGGGATGCCCAGCAGGCGCGCGAGGCAGATGAGCAGGTTGGCGAAGTCCTGACAGACCCCCTCGCGGTTGCAGTACACGTCGAAGGGGGTGGTCTCGAGCGTGGTCGACCCGGAGCGGTACGCGAAGTCGCGGTAGATGGTGAGGTTGAGGTCGAGCAGCGTCTGCACGAGGTCGCTGTCCTGCCGCGCCACGAAGGCCATCGCGAACTCGTACAGCTCCGTGAGCTGGGTCTCGGGCAGCTCCGGCGGGAGCAGGTACGGGAGCATCATCTGGCGCTGCCAGGGCATCCAGACCAGCGGGATGGTGAAGCGCCGCCGCGGCGACAGGAGCTGGTGGGCGCCGCCCGGGAGCAGCCGCACGACGCTGCGGCTCGTGATGCGCAGCTCGGAGTAGGGCTCCTCGATCTCGGTGCCCGTGACCCGGTTGCCGAAGACGTCTTCGTAGTCGCGGCGCAGGCCGTCGAGGGTGAGCGTGAGCTCGTGCTGGAGCACCTCCTGGTGGATGTCGTGCACCGGGCGCAGGCGGTAGAGGTGCGCGCTGCGCTCGACCGGCTTCTGGTAGCGGTAGCGCGTGTCGTGGAGGACCGAGAGCGTGCGCGCGTCGGTGGGCTGCGAGCGGCGCATGTGGGAGAGCACGCTCACCCGGTCGTGCGAGGGGCGCGGCGGGGCGACGGTGCGCCCGGGGATCTGCGTCGCCACCTCCAGCATCGGGATCGCCGGCGCGGTGGGCCCCGAGGGAATGCTGCGCGGCCCCGAGCGGGTCACCCCGTGGGCGCGCGTGGCGGGGTCGGCGTTGCTGTCGAACACCACCGCGCCGCGGCGGAGCACCAGCATCTGGCTGGCGCCGATGGGGGTCCAGGTGCCGACGGACAGGGGCTGCGTGGCGACGACCACCAGGGTGCGCGAGCGGTCCTCGGCGTCCTGGAGGTCGATCTCGATGTCGTGGGTCTCGAGGCGCGTGGTGGCGTGCGGCGGCGTGAGGCGCGCCCACTGGAGCCCGTTGTATCCCTCGGAGTCGCTGTACACGACGAGGTCGACCCCGTCGGTGAGCATGAAGTTCGACGTGCCGAGGGCGTCGAGCCTGCGAAACCACCCGAGCAGCGTGCTCCAGCCCACGTCGGCGAGGCGGCGCGCGTGGGCCTCGCGCACGTTGCGCAGGAGCCAGCAGAAGGCGTGCTCGCTGTCGGTGCGCCCGACGGGCTCGAAGACGGGCTGGTCGCCGAGCGGGAGCTCCACGGAGAGGTCGCCGAAGAGGTCGCCGTTGTGGGCGAGCACCCAGTCGCGGCCGGCGTAGCTGCGCGAGAAGGGGTGCGTGTCCTGCTCTTGCAGCGTGCGCGCCGCCCCGCGCAGGTGGCACAGGAACACCGTCGACGCGAAGCGCTCCCAGTCGCGCAGCAGCTTGGTGAGGGGGTTGTCGCCGATGGACGTCGGGTCCTTCACGACGAGGGCCGACGAGGTCTGCGCCGGGTACCACGCGAAGCCCCACCCGTAGGGCTGGTCGCGCTCCTCCTTGGGGTTGATGATCGCCTTGAGGGTGATCGACGGCGACGCCGCCCCGTCGAAGGACATCGCGAGGAGTCGGGTGAGCTGGTGCTCGGCGCGCTTCACCGCCGCGTCGGGCGGCGGAGCGGAGCGGTGCGTGGGCTGGTCGGGCATCGCGCGCATTGTGGAGAAGCGCTCCGCGAAGGGGAAGCGGCGACCTCACCCTGCGCTGCCGCGCCGTCCCTCTCCATGAATGGAGAGGGACTCCGACGCCTGCAGCCCCGCGCTC
>CAIOSS010001166.1 GCA_903860995.1 uncultured delta proteobacterium
CCACTCCCTCGCGGTGGTAGATCGCCAGCTTGCGACCGCGGTCGCGCTTCTCGGTCGAGGGGGAGAGCACCTCGCAGCACCAGTCGGGCGCGACGGTCGCCGCCGCCTCTAGGATGAAGTCCGCGGGCAGCCGCTCGCGACGCCACCCCGCGAGGTCGGGAACCATCACGTCCGGGCGTGGCCCCAGGTGCAGCTCCGGCTCGTCGAGGATCACCCACCCACCGGGCCCGCCGCGCCCGCGACGAAACGGCGGGCCCAGCTCCTCGCCGAGCGCCGACGCCGCGATCGAGTGCGCCACCCGCGGCCGCGGGAGCAGCGACAGCTCGCCGTCGATGATCTCCGCGACGAGGTGCGCGGGCGCGTTGCGGTAGCCCTCGACGACGTCCGCCGCGAGGTGGGGAAACTCCGGGTCGATCGTGCGTGCCGCGTCGCCTGACATCCCGCGAGCGTAGCCCACCCGCGGGCGCTCGGCTCAGTGCCGGTAGAGCCAGCTCTCCGCGCGGCCGACGCCGACGATCCACACGCTGCCCGTCGCGAGCGGCAGCATCGACAGCCCATCGTACGGCAGCGCGCCCACCACGCCCGCCTGCGGGTTGCGCGCGGCGCTCACGTCGATCGCCTCGACCGACCCCGCCACCATGCCGTCGGCGCCGGTGCCCGACGCGACCACCACGCGGTCGCCCTCGGCCCGCGCCGCGGTCGCGTCGCGCCGCCGCTGCGTCAGCAACGGACGCACCCCGAGCAGCACCGCGCACCCGCCCGTCGCGCACCTCGCAGGACACGCTGCTCTTTCGCTACGAGACCGTCGAGCACCTTCTCGCCCGGGAGAGCTCGGAGGATCGTCAGCGCCTGCTCGCCGAGGTCGAGCCCCTCGTCGAGGGCGCCGCCACCGTGCAGAGGATGAGCGGACTCGAGACCTGGTTCACGCTGCCGGGCGGCGGGGTCGTCAAACCGCCACCGCGATGGAAGATGGCCGCGGTGACCTGGGCAGTGGCGTTCCCGTTGATTCAGCTGCTCAACGCCACGGTCGTCCCGCCGCTGCACGCGTTGCCGCCGTTGTTGCGAGGCGCGATCGCGGGCGCGCCCATGGTGCTCACGATGACGTACGCGGCGATGCCACTCGCGGTGCGCGCGCTCGCCGGCCGGCTGTATCTCCCGGCGACGACACGGACGATCGCGTAGCCAACCATCAGCGTTCACCCGCGCAGGTGAAGATCTTCACCGGCGCAGGTGGAGCACTCGCCCGTCAGCGCGTGGGGGAGGGCGCGTGGCCAGCGGGGAAGCAGCTTGCGAAATCAAGCGCTTTTGGCACCGTCGCACTGCGCCATCAGTTCCCGGCCTCACCCCGCGGGAAGAATTCAGCGATGGCGGGTTTGGCCCTTCATCGCTCGGCGAGACGGGCCCCGAAGGCCCGGTGGGAAACTCACCCGGCGTCGGTCACGTCGAACGCGCCCTCGTAGAGCTCGTCGACGCGCAGCACGACTTCCACCGACGACAGCGAGAAGGCGCCCCCCGCGCGGTATTCGCGCAGGGTCCAGGCCCCGTCGGCGCCGCGGGCGTAGTGCTCGGCGTGCGCTCCGCTGCTCGCCAGCATCACGTAGTCGCGGAGCGTCTCGATCGACCGGTAGCCCTCGAACTTCTCCGATCGGTCGAAGGCTTCGGTGCCGGGGGAGAGCACCTCGACGACGGCCACGGGGTTGTCGAAGGCGTCGCGGGTTCCGGCGTGGAGCGCGGCCTTGCCGCAGACGACCGACACGTCGGGATAGACGACGCCGCCCTGCAACGGGACCCAGATCTTCTGGTCGCTGTTGAAGGGCCGACAGCCGCGACCGCGGAGGCCGTTGCCGAGCGCAAGGAAGGCGTTTCCCGCGATGACGTTGTGGGCCGGAAGGGCGCCCGCCATGCCCCACATCGGGTAGATCTCGCCGTCCCAGAGGATGTGCTTCTCCGCCGCGGTCTCCTCGAAGGCGAGGTACTCCGCCAGCGTCACCCGGCGCTTCAGCGCCGCTGCGTGCATCACCATGGGTCGGACCGTATCACGCGCTCCTCAGGCTGGAGCCTCGGCAAGATCGTCGTGAAGGGCTCGTTCGCCGAGGCGGTCTGCTCGCCGACGACGGCTTCCGCAAGCTGCCGGTCGGCTTCGCGCACGCCGCGCTGGTGCGCGCGCTGCCTCCGATCCACCGCGACCCCGACGGATCGCGTCGCAGAGATGTGTAGAAGCGATAGGGCTGAAGCCCGCGACAACGGGCACGACGCAGAAATCTAGTGCTTTTGGCACCGCCGCCCTGCGGCCTACGCGGTGCCGAGCCAGTGGGAGTAAAAGCTCTCGAGGGGGCCGCCGCGCACGATGTCAGCCGCCTCCCCGGCCAGTGGAACACCGCGACCTTCCCCGTCGCGCGGGTCCGTGTCGCGCTCTACACGAGCGGGGCGGAGGTGGCATTCCTACGCTTCAGCGGGTCGGGTACGGATCGAAGCAACTGGTTCCGCGCGGCGACGCGGCAGGCTTCCCCATGGACCGACATCATCGCGGCGGGACAGAACTTCTTCCAGATCCCTAAGGGGCGGGAAACGACGGGCGTCACTGGCTCGTGAACCGCGTCGATGGCGGGTGTGCCCGGGACCTCGGCTGGCTCGTGGCCAACGGCCCGAGTGAGCGCACCTGCGACGGGTCCACGCGCCTCCCCGCGGTCTCGATCATGTACGCCCGCGGAACCACGGCTCAGCGCTGGAACGACTACCCCAACATCGGCATCGCCGATGTGTTGACTGTCTACGCGCGCTGACCCGCCGCGCGCTCGATGCGGGCCTCCCCCTTCGGTTCGTGAAAAGCGCGCTCGCGGACCACTACACCGCCCAGAGCCCCGCGAGGTCGAGCGCCACCGCGTCGAAGGGCTCCGCGCGCACCACCGCATCGCCTTCGAACGTCGCGACCAGCAGCCACCCGATGTCCGCCCGGCGGAGCACCTCCACGGTCTGCATCGCGGGCGACACGAACCACACGTGACCCACTCCCTCGCGGTGGTAGATCGCCAGCTTGCGCCCGCGGTCGCGCTTCTCCGTCGTGGGGGAGAGCACCTCGCAGCACCAG
>CAIOSS010001167.1 GCA_903860995.1 uncultured delta proteobacterium
CACTCCAGATCGAGCAACATCCCACACGTCATGGCGCTGCTAGGGGCGCTACCACGCGTCGCGTCCCTCCGCACCCCCGATGGTGCTCACGGCATCTCTCGCGGTAAGGAACAACCCATCATGGCCGACGACCCGACCCTCCCCGTCCCTCCGCGCTTCCGGTACTTCGACCTCATCGTCGGGGTGTTCGTCACCGCGTTGATCACCAGCAACCTCGTGTCCGCGAAGGTCGCCCAGATCGGCCCCTTCAAGCTCGGCTGCGGCATCTTCGTGTTCCCGATCTCCTACATCTTCGGCGACGTGCTCACGGAGGTGTACGGCTACGCCCGCAGCCGCCGCGTCATCTGGATCGGCTTCGCGTGCGGCGTGCTCACGTCCGTCGTGTTCGTGGTCGCCGACCTGATGCCCCCGGCGCCGGACTGGCCCCACCAGGCCGCGTTCCACACCATCCTGGGCCAGCTCCCGAGGGTGGTGGCGGCGAGCCTCGTGGCCTACGTCGTGGGCGAGTTCTTCAACAGCTTCGTGCTCGCCAAGATGAAGCTGCTCACCGGCGGCCGGCACTTGTGGATGCGCACCATCGGCTCGACCGTCGTCGGGCAGGGCGTCGACAGCGCGGTGTTCTACCCCCTCGCCTTCTACGGCATCTGGAGCACCGCCAACGTGGTCGACGTGGCGTGGCACAACTACCTCATCAAGGTCGCGGTCGAGACCCTCTTCACGCCGCTGACCTACGTCGTGGTCAACTACCTGAAGCGCGCCGAGCGCGAGGACGTGTTCGACACCGACACGGACTTCAACCCGCTGAAGGTCTCGTCCGGCTGAGGGACCGCGGTGCTGTGACGGGGGGGTGATCGGGAAGGAGGTGCGGTCGGCCAGAGGGCACCGACCGCGGGACGGTCAGGTCAGTGGGGCGCGCCGCCGGCGCCCTGCTGCTGGAGCTGGCGACGGAGCTGCTCCATCACCTCCGGGGGAATCTGCGGCGAGCCGCCCCCCGGCCCGCCGGGCATCCCGGGCGGCATGCCTCCCGGGGCGGCCGCCGGTGCGGCCGGTGCGGCCGACGCGTCCGCCGCGGCGCCCCCGTCGGGCACCACCGGGGTCTGGAAAGCCGTCACCGCGGGGTTGATCGACTCGGCCATCGCGCGGGTCACGACGTACACCGTGTCGGTGCCCTCGCGCTGCGCGAAGGACTCGTTGTCCCCGCTGTTGTTGCCCAGGCGCACGGTGACGGCCTGCGTCGCCGCGTCGCCGCCGCCCGTGGTGAGGGTCACCCGCGGGCTGTCCGGCGCCACCCCGCTCGCACCCCCTTCGGGGGCGAAGTCGGTCGCGCGGAGATTGGCCACCGAGTCGACCAGCGAGCCGATGCGCGCCGTGTCGAGCCGCTCGAGCGTGGTGCCCGCGGCGGGCGTCCACGAGTCGCCGGCGCGGTTGAAGCGGAAGGTGCCGTTGCGGTTGACCCACTCCACCGACTGCACGGCGTCGCGGCTCGCGTGGGTGACCTCGCGGTTGCGCCAGTCGCGCGCGTCGCGCTGCACCATCGACGTGATCGACTGGTCGACCTCGAAGGTCTCCGGCCGACCGGGGACGCGCACCGCAGTGCCCGACCCGACGGAAGCACCGACGAAGACGTCCACCGTCGTGCTCGCGCCGCTCTTCAGCGTCACGCGCGTGGCGTGGGCGTCGTCGACCTCGAAGGCCGCGTGGCTGCTCGCGCTGCGGGCGCGAACCACGGTGACCTTCATGTTGGCGAAGCGGTCGACCAGGTCTTCCGCCGCCCGCGCCTCGGTGGGACCACGCCCGGGAGAGGTCATCACCCAGGCGCCGTTGCGCTTCTCCAGCTCGATGGTGCGCTGCCCCTCCGGGCCCGACGACCGGACGATCGTCACGTGGTCGACCCGCGCCCCGTCGACGCGGCCCCACGGGTTGCTCACCGCCGCCGTGCTTGCCGTGTCCGCCGACTGCGGGCGGTAGACGTACGCCGTCGCCCCGCCCAGCACCACCACTACCGCGAGACCGATCCCGATGCCCTTGGAGTTCATTCGCTCTTTCGCTTCTGCCGTAGTGATTTCTAGAGGGTGATCTCGGCGCGCTTGCGCGCGCGCAGGTTCATCAGCACCACGCCGAGCACGCCCACGAGCAGCGGCAGGCCGATGATGCTGCCCCACTTGAAGAGCTGCTTCCGGGTGTCGGTCACCGCCTGGAGGCTGGGCTCCGAGACGTCCTTCGCGCGCACCGCGAGGAGGTCCGGGTCCTGGCTCAGCCAGTCGAAAACGTTGAGCAGCATCTGCACGTTGGTCGGCATGCCGTTCTGCAGCGGCGCGATCGCGCGCAGCTGGTCGATGTGGAACACCTTGCCGGAGCCCACCACGAGCAGGCGGGCCGGGTGCTCGCGGGTCGCGTGCGCCGGCGGGTGGTCGGTGTCGTTGGCCGCGAAGGCGCTGCGGAGCTGCCCCTCGAGCGCGACGCCGACCACATACGAGGCCCGCGCGTTGCCGAAGATCTGCTGACGGCGCTGGAGCAGTTCGATGGCGTCGAGCTCGAAGCGCTCGCGCTGGAGCACCGAGCGCTCGCTGGTGCGGCCGATCTCGCTGAAAACGGTGCCGTTCTCCCGCGCGCGGCCGTTGTTGATCGTCAGCGACGACACGAAGGGCAGGATGACGCCCGGGAGGCGGAACACCGCCGGGTGCGCCGTGTCGATGCCGGGGCCGCCGACGTCACGCCGCGCCGCGAGGGCGGGGTAGGTGAACATCGGGATGCGGGCCCGGCCCTGCTCGATCTCCTGCACCGAGTCGCTCGCCTGGAAGTCGAGCACGATGTCGGGGTTGATCGTGACGCCGTAGCCCTCGAGCAGCCCGTTGAGGTTGTGCTCGGCGCGCGCCGCCGTCGGGCGGGTGTCCGACCCGGTGATGGCGGTGCCGCCCGCGAAGACGGCGACCGAGCCGCCGCGCATCAGGTACGAGTTGATGCGCCGGAGCTCGCGCTCCTCGATGCGGCGCGCCGGGCCCATGATGACCAGACCCTTGATGTCCGCGGGGATCTCCTCCTCGCCGCCGTGCAGGTCGATGGTGCGGGTGGTGTACCCGAGGTGCGCCTCCTGGAGGATGCGCGAGAGGTACGGCAGCGCCTGCTCGGGCGAGCCCTCGTCGTGGCCCGCGAGGAAGCCGATCGCCCGCTCGGGGTCGATCATCTTCTTCACGATCGAGGTGATCTGGTACTCCATGCCCTCGACGCCGGGGTTCACGAAGGCGATCTGCTCGGTCGAGCGCAGGTACGAGAAGGTGATGCAGCGGAAGACCTCGGCGAGGTTCGCCTGGTCGGACGCCGTGTTCACCGTCTGCAGCACGCGCTTGGTGCAGCTCGCGCCCTCGGCCTGGCGCTTGCGCTCGTCGTTGTCGGTGCGCACCCAGCGCACCTCGAGGCGGCCGCGGCTGGCGGCGACGTACTCGTCGAGCTGCTCGCGCAGCAGGCGCTCATCGTCGTTGGCGGGGGCGGGCTGGTCGGGGGTCCAGTAGATGGTGATCGTGAGGTTGTCGGTGAGGCGACCCAGCGTGCGGCGGGTGCCCTGCGACAGGGAGTAGAGGCCGCGCTTGGTCAGGTCGATGCGGGCGTGCAGCACCTTCACCGCGAGGACGTTGAGCAGCACGACCGCCACGAGGGCGATGGCGACGAAGGCGCCGGTCTGGGCGCGGGCTTGGCTACGACGTTCCATGGTCAGCTCCACCGCCGGCTCTCGAGGGAGCGCGCGGTCGCCAGCAGGCAGATGAAGATCACGCTGGCGAAGTAGATGATGTTGCGGGCGTCGATGACCCCGCGGGCGATGCTCGCGAAGTGGTAGTCAGGGCAGAGGTATTCAATCACCGAGGCCGCGCCGCCGAAGAAGATCAGCGCCTTGTTCATGAGGAAGAACACCGCGCCGACGATGAAGCTCACGAAGAACGCGGTGATCTGGTCCTTGGTGAAGGAGCTGACCATCACGCCGAAGGAGATGTACGCCGCGCCGCCGAGCAGGAGCCCGAGGTAGCCGCCGGCGACGGGGCCCCAGTCGAGCTCGCCCATGCGCGAGATGATCACCGGGTAGCTGAAGGTGCCGATGATGCACACCGCGAGCAGCCCGAGCGCGCCGAAGAACTTCCCGAGGATGACCTCCCAGTCGCGCACCGGCTGCGTGATGAGCATCTCCAGGGTGCCCGTGCGGGACTCCTCGGCGAAGGTGCGCATCGCGATGGCCGGGCAGATGAGCGGCAGCAGCCAGGAGATGCTGTTGAACATCGGCTGGAGCGTGGCCTTCCCGAGCGTCAGGAACGCGAAGGGGATGAAGAACAGGAAGCCCACCAGCAGCAGGAACATCCCGATCACGATGTAGCCGAGGGGCGACGCGAAGTAGGAGACGAACTCCCGCCGCGCGATCGCCAGGGTGTTGTTGATCGGCGTCCCGATGGACCCGCGGCGCAGCGCGCCCGCGGCCGTCGTCGCCGTCGTTTCCGTATCAGACATCGCTGGATGACTCCTTCGTCGCCGCCACCGTTTCAGAAGCCTTGGAGCCCGCGTTGCGCCGCGGAGCCCCCTCACCCACCGTCAGCTGACGGAAGACCTCCTCGAGCTGCACCGCCTCGCGGCGAAGCTCCAGCAGGTCCCACTTGTTCTCCACCGCCATCCGGAAGAACTCCCGGCGGTGGTCGCCGGAGCCCTTCACGCTCACCTCGAGCAGCGTCGCGCGGTCGTCGCTCGGCAGCTCCTTGATCACCGCGTCCGAGACCACCCGCTTCACGGCCTCGATCACCGGGCCCGCCTTGCGCACCGTCTCGTCCTTGCCGCCGTCGACCGCGAGCACGTACTTCACGCTCCCGCTCTTGGCCGCGAGGTCATCCGGCGCGCCGTCGGCCACGATCTTCCCGCGGTTGACGATGAGCACCCGCGCGCAGGCCTCCTTGACCTCCACGAGGTCGTGCGTCGACAGCATGATCGTGCGCGTCTTGCCGATCTCCTTGATGTACGAGATGACCTCCGCGCTCTCGTTGGGGTCGAGGTCGGCCGTGGGCTCGTCGAGGATGAGAATCGGCGGATCGTGGATGAGCGCCTGCGCCAGGCCCACGCGCTGCCGGTACCCGTACGAGAGCTCGTTGATGGTCTTGGCGAGCACGTCCTTGAGCCCGCAGATCTCGACCACCTCCTTGATCTTCCCGCGGCGCTTGTCCTTCGGGATCGCCCGCAGGTCGGCGGCGAACTCCAGGTACTCGACCACGCCCATCTCGGGGTACAGCGACGCGCGCTGCGGGAGGTACCCGATCATCGAGCGCACCGAAAGCGGGTCGTCGAACACGTCGAAGCCGCCCACCTTCGCCGTCCCCTCGGAGGGCGAGATGAAGCAGGTCAGGATCTTCATCGTCGTGGACTTCCCCGCCCCGTTGGGCCCGAGAAAACCCACCACCTCGCCCCGACGGATCTCGAAGCTGATCCGGTCGACCG
>CAIOSS010001168.1 GCA_903860995.1 uncultured delta proteobacterium
GCAGGCGCAAGCCGCCGTGGGGGTGCCCCAGTTCAACCGCGTGTGCGGCCGATGCCACCCCAACGGCGACGAGGACACGGGCCCCGACCTCCACAACAAGAACCTCTCCGTCGAGGCCATGACCAAGGTGATCCGCCAGGGCACCAAGCGCATGCGGCCCATCTCTCCGACGAAGCTCACCGACGCCGACCTCGCCCGCGTGATGACCTTCCTCCGCACGCTCCACGCCGTGCGCTGAGCTTCAGCTCACTGCAACACCAGCGTGCTCCCGCGGGCGATGCGCGCCCCGCGCAGGATGCTCGACCCCTCGTGCTGACAATTCTCGATGCGGATGTCCCAGTTTCCTGGGGGCACCCGCACGGTGCGGCTCGCGCCCTCGGAGACCGTCGAGCTCCCGAGCACGTCCTCGGACCACGAGTCGTCGCTGATGGGCGAGAGGTAGAGGAAGCAGATCGTGTCGCGGGTGCGGTTGACCACCCGGACCGGGACCGTCATCGAGTCGGCGAAGGTTCGCGGCGCCGAGGCGCAGGCGAGCAGAGCGCAGAGTGGGAGCAAGGCGGTGAAGTGGCGCACTGCCCGCAGCATGGCCGCGGAGCGCGGGGGGCGACAACTTTCGCAGCGCGCACATCGCGTCGCCGGTGGGCGCCCGGCGGAGTATGCTGCGCGTACAGTGAGGTCCTGATGCCCTGCCTGCGATGGATCGGCGCGAACGGTCGCGGCCAGCTCTTCCCGATCTACAAGTCCATCACCACCCTCGGCAGCGCTGGGGGCAACGACGTGCTGCTGCCCGCGCCCGGCGTCGCCTCGTGGCACGCCCAGATCGTCTTCGACGGCCGCGACTTCGCCCTCGACGAGAGCGACCCGGTGGCGGAGATCCAGATCAACGGCAAGCGCAAGCGGCGCGCCCGGCTCACCCACAACGACCGGCTGATGATCGGCGAAGCCGAGCTGGTGTTCTCGCTGCTGGAGGAGTCCGACGCGCCGGGGCAGCCCGGCGGAGCCGACGGGGCGACGGCGGAGTATACGGGGCTGCGTAAGCTGTTCCAGTTCAGCGAGCGGCTGCTGGTGACCCGCGACGTGCAGGCGCTGCTGGAGGCCCTGCTCGACGGCGCCATCGAGGCCACCGGGGCCGACAAGGGCTTCGTGGTCCTGCTGCGCGACTCCAAGACCGAGGTGCGCGCGGCCCGCAACCTCCGGCAGGAGAACCTCCCCGACGCCGTGCGCCACCTCTCCGACAGCATCATCGCGCGGGTCATCGAGTCGAAGCGCCCGCTCATCGTGCACGACGCCGCGCACGACACGATGTTCAAGGGCGCCGCGTCGGTGATGAACCTCCGCCTCTGCTCGGTGATGTGCGCGCCCCTCATCGCCGGCGGCGACCTGCTCGGGCTCATCTACCTGGGCAACGACCGCGTGGCCAACCTCTTCGAGCCGCGCACCATGGACGTGCTCTCGGTCTTCGCCTCGCAGGCCTCGCTCATCCTGCAAAACGCCCTGCTGCTGGAGACGCTGCGCACCGACAACGCCGAGCTGGAGAAGAAGCTCAAGAGCCAGCGCTTCGGGGAGATCATCGGCAGCTGCGCGTCGATGCTCGACGTGTACCGCAAGGTGTCCAAGGTGGCGCCCACGGACATCTCGGTGCTCATCACCGGCGAGACCGGCACGGGCAAGGAGCTCATCGCGCGGGAGATCCACAACCGCTCGTCGCGCGCCACCGGGCCCTTCATCGTCATCAACTGCGGGGCCATCCCCGAGAACCTCATGGATTCCGAGCTGTACGGCCACGTGAAGGGCGCCTTCACGGGCGCGGTCACCACGCGGATGGGGAAGTTCCAGAGCGCCAACGGGGGCACGCTCTTCCTCGACGAGATCGGCGAGCTGCCGCTCAACCTCCAGGTGAAGCTCCTGCGCGCGCTGCAGGAGCGGGTGGTCACCAAGGTGGGCGACAGCAAGCCCGAGCCGGTGAACATCCGGGTGCTCGCGGCGACCAACCGCGACCTCGAAGACGAGATCCGCAAAGGGGGCTTCCGCGAAGACCTCTACTACCGCCTCAACGTGGTGAACCTCTTCCTGCCGCCCCTGCGCGAGCGCGGCGACGACGTGGTGGTCATCGCCCGGCTGCTGCTCCAGAAGAACGGCCCGGAGATGAACCCCGCGGTGCGCGGATTCACCCCCAACGCGCTCATCGCGATCCGAAAGTACGACTGGCCCGGCAACGTGCGGCAGCTCGAAAACCGGGTGAAGAAGGCCCTCGTGCTCTGCGACCGCTCGCTGCTCGGCCCCGAAGACCTCGACCTGCACCCCGAGGCGCTCCAGACCATCGTGCCGCTGGAGAAGGCCAAGGAGGACTTCCAGCGCCGGTACATCCTGGAGGTGCTCGAGCGCAACAACGGCAACCGCACGAAGACCGCCCGCGACCTCGGGGTCGACCCGCGCACCATCTTCCGCTACCTGGAGCGCGAGGGTGGCCCCGCGCCGGGCGGCCCGGGCGAGGACTGAGCCCGCTTCGTCCTCTAGAGAGAGCCCGATGCCCGCCTGTGTAGGCCGCGAGCGAGAGCTCGCCTGGATCACTGCCCGCCTCGACGCCACCAGCGCCAACGGCACCGCCGCCGTGCTCGTCGTCGGCCCGTCGGGCATCGGCAAGTCGCGGCTCCTCGACGAGCTGCGCGACCAGGCGCGGAGCGTGTCGTTCCCGGTGCTGGA
>CAIOSS010001169.1 GCA_903860995.1 uncultured delta proteobacterium
CGACGGCGCCACCCGCTGCGGTGGCGCGTGCGTCGACCTGCGCACCAGCGCGGCGAACTGCGGCGCCTGCGGCAACGCCTGCGCGGCGGGCACGGTCTGCAACGCGGGCGCCTGCCAGCGCGCCTGCACGGGGGGTCAGACCGCGTGCGGCGCGGCCTGCGTCGACCTGCGCACCAGCGCGACGAACTGCGGCGGCTGCGGGCGCGCGTGCACCGGCGGCAGCACCTGCCAGGCGGGCGCCTGCGTGTGCGCGGCGGGGCTGAGCTTCTGCAACGGCGCCTGCGTCGACACGAGCGCGCGCCTCGACCACTGCGGGCGCTGCGGCAACGCCTGCGCCGCGGGCCAGGTGTGCGCCGCAGGTGCGTGTCAGTCGTTCTGCACGCCGGGGCTCGACCGCTGCGGCAGCGCCTGCGTGAACGTCACCACCGACGCCGCCAACTGCGGCGGCTGCGGCATCGCCTGCACCGGCGGCGCCACCTGCCGCAACGGCCTCTGCGGCTGCGCGCCGGCGACCGGCGGCCCGGGCGGCGGCACCCCCGCGCAGGTGCTGTGCAGCGGCGTGTGCGTGAGCACCCAGTCGTCGACCACGAACTGCGGCGCCTGCGGCAACGCCTGCGCGGCGGGCCAGGTGTGCACCTTCGGGCGCTGCCTCGCCAACTGCGTGCGGGGCCAGACGAGCTGCGGCGGCAGCTGCGTCAACCTCGCCAACAGCGCGAGCAACTGCGGCGCCTGCGGGACGGTCTGCGGCGCCGGGCAGTTCTGCAACAACGGCAGCTGCGCCTGCCCCGCGGGCGCGGGCCTCACCCAGTGCGCGGGCGCGTGCGTCAACACCGCCACCAGCGCGGCCAACTGCGGGGCGTGCGGGCGCGCGTGCCCGTCGGGCCAGGCCTGCGTGATGGGCGTGTGCGGCTGCACCGGGACCCAGGTGCCCTGCGCGAGCGGGTGCACCAACCTGGCGAGCGACGCGGTCAACTGCGGGGCGTGCGGGCGCTCCTGCGCGGCGGGCCAGGTGTGCGTGCTCGGGAGCTGCCAGCCGGTGTGCAGCGCGGGCACGGTGCAGTGCAACGGGACCTGCACCAACACGCAGATCGACCCGCGCAACTGCGGGGCGTGCAGCGTGGGGTGCTTCGGTGGGTCGTTCTGCGCGGGCGGCACCTGCAACTGCGCGGGCGGGCTCACGAGCTGCGGCGGCGCCTGCGTGAACACCCAGACCAACGGCAACCACTGCGGCGCGTGCGGCAGCGTGTGCTCCGGGGGGTCGCAGTGCAGCGCGGGCCGATGCGCCTGCCCGGCGGGCGCGACGCTCTGCAGCGGCGCCTGCCGCCTGCTCACGGCGGACCCGACCAACTGCGGCCGCTGCGGCAACGTCTGCCCGCCGCGCACGATGTGCCGCAACGGGACCTGCGGCTGATGGGCGCCAGGGCGTGGCGCCTCGGGGCGGTGCTGGCGATCGTGGGCGGCTGCGGCGCGCGCACGGGGCTCAACCTCCCGGACGCCACGACCCTGCCGGACGTGCCCGACGCCTCGGACGCGCCCGACGCTCGCGACGTGCTGCTGCCGCCGCGGTGCATCCCCGGGCGCTTCACGCTCACCCAGCGCGGGGCCGACATGATGCTGGTGATCGACCGCTCGGGGTCGATGGGGCAGTCGCTCGGCGGCGGGCGCGGGAGCCCGGCGAAGTGGGAGCTGCTCCGGGACGCGCTCTCCTCCACCCTCCCCGCCTTCCAGGACCGCATCCGCGTGGGGGCGCTGTTCTTCCCGCAGGACGGCGCGGACACCCGCGTGTCGGCCTGCGAGCTGGCCAACATCCCCAGCGTGGACATCCGCCCCGCCTACGGGGCCGCGACGCAGGTGCTCGGGGTCTTCGCGGGCACCGAGCCGGGCGGCAGCACCCCCACCGCCGCGGCCCTCCTGCGGGCCTACAACTACTTCGTTCGCAACCCCGACCGCGCGCGGGCCCGCTACCTCGTGCTGGCCACCGACGGCGGGCCCAACTGCAACGCCGCGCTCGCGGCCGCCAGCTGCGTCTGCGTGGGCGCGGGCGGCACCGGCCCCTTCGGCGGCGGCGCCTCGTGCCGTCGCGACGCCGACGGCCGGCGGTGCCTCGACAACGAGCGCACCGTGCGGGAGATCGCCGAGCTCGCGGCCAACCCGGTGGCGTCCATCCCGACCTTCGTGATCGGGCTCGCGGACGAGACCGACCCCAACTACGCCGCGACCCTCACGGCGATGGCCATCGCGGGGGGTCGGCCCTTCGTGTCCGCCTCGGGGGCTCCGGGCTACTACAACGTCGAGCGCGCGGCCGACCTCACCCGCGCCTTCACGACCATCCAGGACACCGTGTCGCGCTGCTCCTTCGTGACGCCGTCCCGGCCCGAGGAGACGGGCTCCATCGCCATCACGGCGGCGGGCGAGACCGTCCCCCCCGACCCCACCCGCCGCGACGGCTGGGACTGGACCGACCGCGCCTTCGGCGAGCTCACCTTCTTCGGCCCCGCCTGCGCGCGGGTGATCGCGTCGCGCGCCACCCAGGTGCAGGCCACGGTACGGTGCGCCGACGATGGGGGCTGAGCGACGGCGGTGGTGGACGGCGGCGCTCGGCGCGCTCGCCCTGGTGGACTGCACCCTCGGCGGCGAGTGCGACCCCGGGGCGTCGCGGCCCTGCTCGCGCTCGCTCGACGGGGGCGTCACCCAGGCGGGCTACCAGTCATGCGAGCCCGGCGGCGCGTGGAGCGCGTGCGTCTCCGTCGGCGGGTGCAGCGCCGGGGGGGCGGCGCTGCCGATCTACTCGCGCTGCACGGCGAGCGACGAGTGCGGCCCCGAGGGCTGCGCCACGTGCAGCAACTACGTGGGCGTGAGCAACCCGCGCGGGTACAGCGTCTGTTACGTGTACTGCCAGGCCGACGCGGACTGCGCGCCCACGACGGCCAGCGCGGGGGTGGCGCCGCGGTGCATCCTGGGCCAGTGCGCCCTGCTCTGCCGCGCGGGCTCGACCTGCCCGCGGGACTCCCAGTGCCTCGGGTGGGCCAGCGCCTCGATCGCGGGCGCGTACCCGGGCTACGACGGGCTCTGCGAGTAATCCCGTCGGCTGGACGCTCCCGAGACCTTGGACTACCCGTCGCGCGGAGGTCACCGAGGATGAAGCCAGCGCAGGAAGAATACCCGTTTCTCTTCGTGAACCACGGGGCGCCCGACGCCTCCGAGGTGGGCCGGCGCGAGGAGGTGTTCCTGTGGTTTCGCGCGCCGGTGTCCGCGGCCGACCGGGCGCGCATCACGGCGGCGGTCCCGACGCCGCTCCAGCGCCTCTGGCACTGGGACCGGGAGTTCTGCTACTTCGGCAGCGACGGCGACTCGTACGAGTTCGCCATCCTCCTCGACTACACCCCCGAGCCCGTCCGCGCCGCGCTGCGCGCCGCCGACCCCGCGCGCGACCCGAAGGCCTGGTACCGCACCTTCCGCCGCGCGACCGCCCGCTTCGACGAGGCCCTCGCGGCCTTCTCCGACGACCTCGACCGCTGGCTCCTCGGCGTGCACGCCATCGCCCCCATCGCCCTGTTCTGGGGCCCGGGCGGCACCCCCGACGACGACCCCTGGCACCGCTGGAGCGTCGAGGTCTTCACCGACGTGATGGGCGAGCGCCTCGCGCGCCACGCCCCCACCCCCGAGGGCGAGCGCCACCTCGGGTGGATCCGCGACCGCTGCGCCCCCCTCCTCACGGCGCCGAGCGACGACGACCCGCGTACGGTCGCAGCCCTCGACGAGGCCTGCCGCCGCGGGCGCCCGCGGCAGTACGTCCCGCGGCTCAGCTACGACGAGGGCGAGGTGCTGCGGCACGGCGAGCGCATCGCGGGCTTCCTGGGCGACGGGCCCGACTGGTCGGCCCGGCTGGAGCGCCTCGCGCCCCTCACCCAGCTCACCTTCCTGGCCAGCTACGACGTCGACCACGCCCGGCTGGCGCAGACCTACCCCTCCCTGCCCGAGCGCCTGCGCGCCCTGGTCGCGGGCCTCGCGCCCGACGAGCAACGCTCCGCCCTCCCCCTCCTGGTGATGCTCTCGCAGACCCTCACCCGCGACACCCCGGCCTTCGACCGCCGGCACCGCCGCGCGGGCGAGCTCGCCGCCCAGGTGCTCCGGGTGGGCTTCGACCAGCCGGGCTGCCGCGGCGCCACCTTCGCGCGCGCCTCCCGCTACCTGCGCTGGGCGCGTCGACTGAAGGAGGCCCGGTCGCTGGCCGAGGAGGGCCTCTTCCGCTACGGCGAGCGGCGCTCCCTCGTGCGCGCGGCGCTCAAGGCCGCCCGGGCGATGGGCGACGAGAAGGCCGCCCGGAAGTACGAAGCCCGGCTCACGGCCCTGACGCCCGCCTCGTAGGGGCTTCTCCCCGGAAGGCGCTTCCCCGCCGCGGCGCGGTGCTGCGATGCTCGGCGCCCGATGCCGCCGCTGTCCGCCTCCGCGCTGGCCATACGTGCCAGCGTATTCTCCGACCTCGCCCCCCGCCTCCAGGCCCACGCGGCCCGCGGCGGAACCCTCTTCCCCCTCCACATCGGCGACACCTGGCGGGCGCCCCCCGCGGCGGCCAGCCTCGCCCACGCGGCCGCCGCCGACGACCCGGCGCTCTACCGCTACGGCCCCCTCGGCGGGGCCCCGGAGCTGCTCGCCGCCATCGCCCGCTCGCTCGACGCCGCGGGGCGCGCGCTGCCCGACCCGTCGCCGGCCAACCTGCTCGTCGCCGCGGGGGCCACGCACGCCCTCTTCTGCGCCGCGCGGGCGATGCTCGACGCGGGCGACGAGGTGCTGGTGCTGGCGCCGTACTGGCCCCTCTCGGTGGGCGGGCGGCGCGCCGCGGGGGCCGCGCCGGTGGAGGTCGCGGTGCAGCCCGCCCTGGCCACGGTCCCCGGCTTCGACCTCGCGGGGGCCCTCGCCGCGGCGTGCACCGCGCGCACCCGGGCGATCTACCTCATCACACCCAACAACCCCGACGGCTTCGTGCTGCGCCCCGAGCACCTCGAGGCCATCGCCGACGTCGCGCGGCGCCGGGACCTCTGGGTGATCGCCGACGAGGTCTACGCCGACTACGTGTACGCGGGCGAGCACCGCTCCATCGCGCGGCTGCCGGGCATGGCCGGGCGCACGGTGACGGCGTACTCGCTGTCGAAGAGCCACGCGCTCGCGGGCCTGCGGGTGGGCTACATCGCGGGGCCCGAGGGGCTCATCGCGGCGGCGCGGCGGGTGGCGACGCACACGGTGTTCAACGTGCCCCTGGTGGCCCAGCGATGCGCCGCGCGGGCGCTCGGCGAGGGCGACGGGTGGGTGGCCGAAGCGGGCGCCGGGTACCGGGAGGCGCGGGCGATGACCGTGGCGGCGCTCGCCGGGCGCGCGGACTTCGTGGCCCCCGACGGCGGCTGCTACGTGTTCATGGACCTCACCCGGGCGCTGCGCGGGGCCCCGCTGGTGGGGCTGCTGGAGCGGGCCATCGACGCGGGCGTGGCCCTCGCGCCGGGAGACGCCTTCGGGGCGGGATACGAACGATGTGCGCGGTTGTGCTTCAGCGCGGTCGAGCCGGGGGCGCTGGCGGAGGGCCTGGCCCGGCTGGTCGGGGTGCTCGACGACCGGGTGTGACCCAGCGCGCGGCTTGACGATCGGCGTGGGTGCCCGACGTTGGCGTCAACCTGGAAGCGGACACAACGTCCTGATTGGTGTCCCTGCGGCTCCAGGGAGGGTCGAATTCTGAGATGATCACCGCGCGCTCGGGTTCTAGGAAGCGCGACGCAGAACAGGGCGCACCATGAGCATACCGACCGGAGCGATCAGCAGCACGCGGGGTGACGTCCCCGCGGCCGTGGTCGTGCGGGTGGACTGATGGCCCACGGCGACGAAGAGCACCCGATGCGTATGGTGGCGCAGGAGGGCGCGCCCGGCGGGGGGCAGGCGCCGCAGCCCCCCGATGCCCAGACGAACCTGCTCGACGCCGAGCGGGCCGCGCGCGCCGAAATCGAGCGGGTGAGCGTGATGAAGGACGAGTTCCTGGCCACGCTGTCGCACGAGCTGCGCACGCCCCTCAACGCGGTGCTCGGCTGGTCGGAGATCCTGCTGTCGCGCGCCCCGGCCGACCACGACACCCGCCGGGGCCTGGAGATCATCGCCCGCAACGCCCGCGCGCAGGCGAAGCTCATCGACGACCTCCTCGACATGAACCGCATCGTCTCGGGCAAGGTTCGGCTCGACGTGCAGCGGCTCGACCTCGCGGCGGTCGTCGAGGCGGCGCTGGAATCCGCGCGCCCCTCCGCGGAGGCGAAGTCCATCACGGTGGAGCGCACCGTCGACCCCCACGCGGGCCCGGTCTTCGGCGACCCCGGCCGGCTCCAGCAGGTCATCTGGAACCTCCTCGCCAACGCGGTGAAGTTCACCCCCCGGGGCGGCCGGGTCGAGATCGCCGTGCGGCGCGCGGGCGCCCAGGTCGAGATGTTCGTGCGCGACACGGGCATCGGCATCAGCGCGGCCTTTCTCCCGCACCTTTTCGAGCGCTTCCGGCAGGCGGACTCGACCACCACCCGCCACTACGGGGGCCTCGGCCTCGGGCTCGCGATCGTCAAGGAGCTGGTCGAGCTCCACGGCGGTACGGTGCGGGCCGAGAGCCCCGGCGAAAACCGCGGCGCGACCTTCGTCGTGAGCTTGCCCCTGCGGGTGGAGCCCGGGCGGCCGAGCTCGGGGCAGCACCCGGTCGTGCGCACCAACGACGTCTCCCTGGCCGGGGTTCGAGTGCTCGTGGTCGACGACGACCCCAGCGCGCGCGAGCAGGTGATGTCCGTGCTGGTCGACGCCTTCGCGGAGGTGTGGACCGCGGCGTCTGCGGCCCAGGCCCTCGCGCTGCTGGGCGTGCACCGCCTCGACGTGATCGTCAGCGACATCGAGATGCCCGAGCGCGACGGCTACGAGCTCATCCGCGACGTGCGGGCCCGCCGAGCCTCCGAGGGCGGCCGCACCCCGGCGATCGCCCTCTCCGGCGTCGCCCGCTCGGAAGACCGCACCCGCGCCCTGCTCGCGGGCTACCAGGTGCTCGCCGCGCGGCCCATCGACCCCCTGGAGCTCATCGCGACCGTCCGCAGCCTCGTGTACCACCGCCGCCGCTGAGCGCCCCCCGCGCGGCGCTACGGCTTGAGGGTGGTCACCTCGAGCTTGCGCAGCGACGCGCGGAGGTTGGGCCCCAGCACCGCCTGGTCGGAGCCCTTCGGCGCCGACGCGTAGGTGCCCGCGTCCAGCGCCTTCATGGCCGCCTGCACCTCCTTCACGAAGCCTTCGGTGGCGATGGACGGCGGCCACCAGGGTGCGCTCGTAGGGCTCCGAGAGGGCCTCGCGCAGCCGCGCGAAGACGACCTGCCAGGGCTGCCCGTAGGCCCCGGCGAAGTCGAGCGACACCTCCGGGATCACCGCGTTGTGACGCACGTCCAGAACGTCCATCGGCGTGAGTGCCCTCGTTCGATCGGCCGCCCCGCGCGGCGGCCGCGGTGGTAGGCGAAGTGGGGCACCGGGTGGGGCAAGACCCTGGATGGGGTCCCCCGGGTCAGCGCCCCGCGAGCACGCCCAGCGCGAAGGCCACCACGCCGACGACGGTCACCACGACGAGCAGCACCCGCGCGGACGAGGGCGGCGAGGGCGGGGGCGACGACCGCGGCGAGGGCGCGGCGCCCGGCGGGGGGATGGTCATCTGCACGGTCGGCGGCGAGTCGCTCCAGGGGTTGGGGGGCGCGGGCGCCGGGGGCTGCGAGAGGTCGACCCAGGCGCGGGGCGGGGCCGTCGTGGGCATCTTCGGCTGCACCGCCCACTCCGGCGGCGCGAGCGACGGGCGCGGCTGCGCCTCGGGCGGCGCCCCGTCGGCCCAGGGGTCCGAGGGCGTCTCGCCCGGCAGCGAGTCGCGCGCCGCGAGGGCCTCGTCGCTCCCCTCGGCGAGGGCCTCCGCG
>CAIOSS010001170.1 GCA_903860995.1 uncultured delta proteobacterium
CGCCGAGGCCCTGCGCCGCTACGTCGAGGGGCTGCGGGCGTCGCGCGACGGCGCTCAGGAGCTCGCCCTCGAGCGCTTCACCCTGGCCTCGACGCTCGACCCCGACCTGGCCGCGGCGCACCTGCGCATCGCCCTCGCGCGCGGGGTGGAGCGCGGTCGCGAGGCGCTCCTCCAGGCCCTCTCGCACCGGGGCTTGCTCGACGAGCGCGACCGCGCGGTGCTCGACGCGGTGGCGCCGGCGTACACCGAGACGCCGACGGACTTCACGGCGGCGAGCGCGCGCCTCGCGGCGGTGGCGCAGCGCTTCCCCGACGACGTCACGGTGCTCTCCGCCCTGGGTCGGGTGCAGGCCGAGCACGACCTGCGGGCCTCGGTGGCGTCGCAGCGGCGGGTGAGCGCCCTCGACCCCGGGCACGTCCCGGCGCGCTCGTCGCTGGCCGACTCGCTGACCTACCTGGGCGACCTGCCGGGCGCGCGGCGCACGCTGGAGGAGTGCCTGGAGGTCTCCCCCTCGGCCACGGCGTGCCTGCGGCAGCAGGTGTACCTCGAGCTCGCCGTGAGCGACTGCGCGGCGGTGGAGACCACCGCGCGGCGGTGGATGCTCATCAGCCGTGACGGCGGGTCGGCGCAGCGCTTCCTGGCGTACGGGCTGGCGGGGCAGGGGCGGCCGCTCGACGCCATGCGCGAGACGCTGGTGCAGTCGCGGGCGTCGCAGGTGATCGAGCGGCGGGCGCAGTCCGAGCAAGAGGACGCGCGGGCGCTCGCGGCGCTGGCGGGCGATTTCGCCGAGGCGGCGCGGCGGGGCGCGGCGGTGGAGGCGCTGGTCGAGGCGAGCCGGGCGGAGTCTGACCACGCGGCGGCGGCGGCGGCGCTGGCGATGATCCTGGACGAGCAGGGCAGAGGGGCGGACGCGGCGCGGGTGGCGCAGCGCTTCCTGGAGCGGCGCGAGGCCTGGGAGGTGACGCCGCGCACCGACGACCGCGCGCTGGGCCGCGACCCGACGCAGGCGCTGCTCTCGGTGCAGGTGCGGGCGGGGACGCTGGCGGCGCCCGCGGCGGCGGCGCAGCGGGCGGCGCGGCGGGCGTGGTGGGAGCGGCGGCAGGGCTCGCTGCCCGAGGTGGGCGGCTTCGTGTGGATCACGCAGTACGCCGCGGGGGTGGAGACGCAGGCGGAGGCGGCGGAGGCGCTGGCGGCGTTGGCCCGCTTCGAGGGGGTTCCGCCGTTCGCGCTGATGCCGGGGATGCACATGGACGCCGTGGTGGGTCGGGCGTACCTGCTCGCGGGCCGGGCGGCGGAGGCGCTGCCGGCGCTCACCCGGGCGGCGACCTCGTGCTACGCGCTGCGCTTCCCGGTGGACCAGATGCGGGCCGTGCGCGACCTCGGGGTGGCGCGGGCGGCGACGGGCGACCGGGCGGGGGCCTGCGCCGCGTGGCGACAGGTGGTCGACCGCTGGGGGTCGGCGACGCCGCGCTCGGTGACGGCGGACGACGCGCGGGCCCGGATGCGGGCCAACAGCTGCGGGTGAGGGGAGCGGGAGTAGAGAGGATCAGGAGGGGCGGTGGATCGGGGCGCGACGGCCTGCGCGGGCACCCCGATCATCGCTGGAGGGCGTCTCAGGCCGTCACGAGCAGCCCATCGAGTTGCCGCAGTTGAGGCAGCGGTAGCAGGCCCCGTTGCGCACGGTGATGTGCCCGCACACGCTGCACATCGGCGCGTCGCCCATCATCTTGCTGAGCTGCTTGTCGAGCGCGTTGCCGCTGCTGCCGCCGTTGCTCTCGTACTCGGTCAGCGTCGCGGTGTAGGCGCTCTCGGGCAGCGCGGCGGTCGGCGAGGTCTGCACCTGGGCGTGCTCGCCCTCAGCGTTCTGCTCGTCGGTCGGCGGCACGTGCGCCAGGTCGTAGCGCTTCAGGTACTCCACGCCGAGCACGCGGAACACGTAGTCGATGATGCTCGTCGCGAACTTCACGTTGGCGTGGCCCACCACCGAGCCCTGCGGCTCGAAGCGCGTGAAGGTGAACTGGTCGACGTACTCGGCCAGCGACACGCCGTGCTGGAGACCCATCGAGACCGCGATGGCGAAGGAGTTCATCAGCGAGCGGAAGGCCGCCCCCTCCTTGTGCATGTCGATGAAGATCTCGCCGAGCTGCCCGTCCTGGTACTCGCCCGTGCGGAGGAACACCTTGTGCCCGCCGATGCGCGCCTCCTGGGTGAACCCGCTGCGCTTCTTCGGCAGCCGGTAGCGCACCGACTTCCGCGGCGGCGCCAGCACCGGGCTCTTGGAGAACAGCGGCCCGAACTCCGACGTGGTGTCCGCCGCCCCGGTGGTGACCGCCACCGACGCCGTCGCCGGCTCGGCCTTCGCGTCGATCGCCTTCGCCGCGGGCTTCGCGTCGTCCTTCTTCTCCTCGGCGCTCGTCGACGAGAGCGGCTGCGAGGCCTTGCACCCGTCGCGGTAGAGGGCGACGGCCTTCAGCCCGAGCTTCCAGCCCTGGTAGTAGATGTCCGCGACGTCATCCACCGTGGCGTCGTTGGGGAGGTTCACGGTCTTGGAGATGGCGCCCGAGAGGAAGGGCTGCGTCGCCGCCATCATCTTCACGTGGGCCATCGGCGCGAGGTAGCGCTTGCCGTGCCGCCCGCAGCGGTTGGCGCAGTCGAACACCGACAGGTGCTCGTCGCGCACGTGCGGCGCGCCCTCGACCGTCGAGCGGCCCAGCACGTGGTCGCCCAGGGTCTCGATGTCGGCGCGGGCGATGCCCCAGTGCGAGAGCAGCGAGAAGGTCGGCGACCTCGACTCCGACTCCACCCCGAGGCGCTTCACGAGCTCGGCCCCTAGCGTGAAGGGCGACAGCGCCTGCTCGATGGAGAACGCGCCCGGGAGCGCGGCCTCGACGCGGGCGATGTCATCCGCCGCGAAGCCCTTGCCCTTCAGGTACTCGCGGTTGACCACCGGCGCCCCGAGGAAGGTGTTGGTGCCGCTGACGTAGGCCAGGATCTCCGCGATCTGGCCCTTGGAGTACCCGAGGCACTCCAGCGCGCGCTCGACCGAGGCGTTGACGATCTTGAAGTACCCGCCGCCCGCGAGCTTCTTGAACTTCACCAGCGCGAAGTCGGGCTCGATGCCGGTGGTGTCGCAGTCCATGAGCAACCCGATGGTGCCGGTGGGCGCCAGCACCGTCGCCTGCGCGTTGCGGTAGCCGTGCTGCTCGCCGAGGCGCACGGCCTCGTCCCAGTCCTCGCGCGCGGCGGCGACGAGGGCCCTCGGGCCGACGCGGTCGCTGATGGCGTAGGCCGCGGTGCGGTGCTTGCCCATCACGTCGAGCATCGAGGCGCGGTTCTTGGCGAAGCCCGCGAAGGTGCCCTTCACCGCGGCGACCTCGGCGCTCACCCGGTACGCGTGGCCCGTGAGGATCGCCGTGAGCGAGGCCGCGATGGCCCGGCCCTCGTCGGAGTCGTACGCGACGCCCATGAGCATGAGCAGCGTGCCGAGGTTGGCGTAGCCAAGGCCCAGCGGGCGGTAGTCGTGGGAGTTCTGCGCGATCTGCTTCGTCGGGTAGGACGAATAATCGACGAGGATCTCCTGCGCGAGGAAGAACACCCGCGCTGCGTGGCGGTAGCCCTCGACGTCGAAGTGCTGCGTGCCGTCGGCGTCCTCGCTCAAGAACTTCGTGAGGTTGAGCGACGACAGGTTGCAGGCCGTGTCGTCGAGGAACATGTACTCCGAGCAGGGGTTGCTGGCGTTGATGCGCCCGCTCACCTTGCAGGTGTGCCAGTCGTTGATGGTGCTGTCGTACTGCACCCCGGGGTCGGCGCACGACCACGCGCTCAGGGCGACCTTCTTCCAGAGGTCCTTGGCGCGCAGGGTGTCGATGACCTTGCCGTCGGTGCGACCCTTCGTCTGCCACTCGCCGTCGGTCTCGACCGCGCGCATGAACTGGTCGGTCACGCGCACGGAGTTGTTGGAGTTCTGCCCGGAGACGGTGTGGTAGGCCTCGCCGTTGAAGTCCGAGGGGTAGCCCGACGCGATGAGCGCCATGGCCTTCCTCTCCTCCTTCATCTTCCACTCGATGAAGTCGACGATCTCGGGATGGTCCATGTCGAGGCAGACCATCTTGGCCGCGCGGCGCGTGGTGCCGCCCGACTTGGTGCTGCCCGCGGCGCGGTCGAAGACCTCCAGGAAGGACATCAGCCCCGACGATGTGCCGCCGCCCGAGAGCTTCTCCTGCCGCCCGCGCAGCCCGCTGAAGTTCGACCCCGTGCCCGAGCCGTACTTGAACAGCCGCGCCTCGTTCTTCACCAGCTCGAAGATCGCCATCAGGTCGTCCTGGGCGCTCTGGATGAAGCACGCCGAGCACTGCGGCGCCTCGTAGGCGTTGGCCGTCTCGCACACCGTCGCGGTGGCCTCGCTGTAGGCGAAATTGCCCCCCTGGCCCGTGATGCCGTAGCGCTGGAACAGCCCGCAGTTGAACCACACCGGCGAGTTGAACGCGCCGTACTGGTTCACCAGCATGAACGACAGCTCGGCCTCGAAGGTGTCGGCCTGCGCCCGGTCGGCGAAGTACCCGCGCGACTCGCCCGCCTCGCGGATGGAGCGCGCGATGCGGTAGACCACCTGCTTCACGCTGGTCTCGCCCGTGTTGGCGTCGCCGTGCAGGCCCGCCCGGCGGAAGTACTTCGACACCACGATGTCCGTGGCGAGCTGCGACCACGCCCTCGGCACCTCGGCGCCGCGCGTCGCCGCCACCACCGACCCGTCGGGGTTGCTGATCACGCTGTCGCGCCGGTCGTACTCCACCGCCGCGAGGGGATCGGCCCCGGGCTTCGTGTACCGCCGCAGCACCAGGTCGGACGCGGCGCGGCCGGAGCGCGCGGTGCGCACCGCCTTCGCCGGCGCCACGTTGGCGGAGGCGGCCTTCGACTTGCCGTTGGTCTTCCCCTGGATCGGTCCGTCGATGCTCAAGCGATCTCTCCTGTCGATATGCCGTGAGTGAAGCCGTCCCGACGGCCGACCGCTTCGTCCAGTCGGCTGGGCGATGACGATGGAGGCAGCGTTGGGGGGCGGACGTTCACCATGCACCTACCCCAAGCCCGGTCGCCAGTTCGCAGCTCGTTCCGGTCACGGCACGGGCCTCGCGTCGACGGTTCTACTGGGGAATTTTGTAGTGCACCCTAGGGTCTCAGCCTGCGCTCGGGTGGCCCTCCGCACGGACGCAAGTTTCTGCCCTCGAGTCCCCGTGCAGCGGCGCTCTCGACCCTGCTCGATCCCATGGAGCTCCAGTGGTCGCAACGCCCCCGCGGGCCCTCCCGCGGGCGGTCGGTCCGCGATCCGACGGAGAGCTCCCGGCATCGCTGGTCAGCTCCGCCGCGGTCCGTGGCATCATCGCGCCGATGACCGCCCCAACCCCCTCATCGCGCCCGTGGCCCGCCCTGCTCTGGGCGCTCGCGCTCGGGTGCGGTCCGACGATCCGCCACACGCTCCCCACCAGCGACCAGCGGCACATCACCTACGAAGACCTCTGCCACCTCCAGGACTGGTACGACCAGCGCACCGCCGCCAACGTCCCGGCGTTTCGCGTCGTCGACGAGCAGTCCACGGAGACCGCCGACCGCGCCCCCGACGAGAGCGGTCGCCTCCGCCGGGTCGCCCTCGGCGAGGGCACCTACCTCATCACCAGCCGCGAAGACCGCGCGCGCTTCGACCGCCTCCTGCGCGCCGAGTACGCCGACCTCCCGGCGCTCTCCCTCGCCGCCCCGGAGGGCAGCGTGCGGGTGCACGTCTCGTTCTGGCAGACCGGGTCGATCCGCCGCATCCGCCCGGACATGGGCGTCACCCTCGAGGTCGACGGCGCCAGCCACGAGCTCCCGTCGCACCCCTGCGTCGGGGAGTTCCTGTTCGGCGCGCAGGCCTACGCGATGCGGCACAACGTGATGTCCGCCGAGCGCGCCCGCGCCCGCGGGGAGATCCCCGCCGCCTACGCCGGCGACGCCGCGACCCCCCCCGACGACCCGGACGCCGCGCGATGAACGCCCGCACCTTCGCCATCGCGCTCACGTCGTTTCGCGAGGCCCTGCGCGACCGCGTGCTCTTCGCGGTGCTCGGCCTCGGCGCCGCCTCGGTGCTCTTCGGCCTCGGCCTGGGCTCGCTCTCCTACGCCGAGTCGGTGCGCATCGTCGTCGACCACGGCCTCGTGACCATCTCGTTGCTGGCCAACCTCATCGCGATCGTCCTCGGCGCCAACTTCCTCTACAAAGAGCTCGAGCTCCGCACCCTCTACGTGCTGCTCGCCAAGCCCGTGGCGCGGCACGAGCTCGTGCTCGGCAAGTACCTCGGCATCCTGTTCACCGTCGCGGTGTTCATCATCGTCACCGCCGCGCTCCTGCTGGCCGTGGTCACCCTCATCGGCACCGAGGACAGCTACGCCGCCGCGCAGCGCTTCGAGGCCGCCGTCGGCCCCGCGCTCCGGCTCCTGCGCTCGCGGGCGCTGCGCCTCGCCGCCCTCGGGCTCGTCCTCGCCGCCATCCCCCTGCCGCTGCTCTTCCCCCGGCTGCGCCGCGCGCTCACCCTCGCCGCCGTGGTGCCCCTCGCCGGCGCTGCGCTCGCGGGCTGCGCCGCGCTCGCCTACGTCGTCGCCCCCTCCGAGGCCGTCTTCGTCCTCGTCGGCGCGCTGCTCGTCTTCGCCGAGGTCGCGGTCACCGCCGCCGTCTCCATGCTCTTCTCGTCCTTCAGCACCCCCTTCGTGACGGCGATGCTCTCCTTCGGCGTCTTCGCCATCGCCCGCAGCACCTGGCTCATGCAGCACCTCCCGCGGCGCAACTTCCCCGCGGCCGCCCGCGCCGCCCTCGAGGGCATCGCCCGCGTCGTGCCCAACCTCCACCTCTTCGTGCCCGAGCGCGCGGTGCTCCTCGCCGACGACCCCGGCCACCCCCTCTCCCGCTACGTGGGCCTCGCCGCCCTCTACGCCGTCCTCTGGGCCGGCGGCCTGCTCGCCGCCTCGTCGCTCCTCTTCCGCCGCCGCGACCTCGTGTGAAGCCCCCGCCCGCCGTCGCCCGCTACGCCGCCGCGGTCGCCCTCGTGCTGGCCGTCGCCTCCGCCCGCGTGCTCGTCGAGTCCCGCGCCGCGCTCGATGAGGGCCGCGCCGCGATCGCCCGCGGCGCCGTCGACCCGGGGGTGCGCGCCCTCCGCCGCGCCGCCCACCTGTACCTCCCGGGCAACCCCGCCAACGCCGGCGCGTACGACGCCCTCGAGCGCCTCGCCCGCAACCAGGAGACCCTCGGGCACCAGGACCACGCCCTCCTCGCGTGGCGCGCCGTGCGCTCCAGCGCGCTCGCCACCCGCTGGATGGTCGTGCCGCACCGCGACCGCCTCGACCGCGCCAACCGCCGCATCGCGCGGCTGATGGCCCTGCTCCCGCCGACGCCCGAGGAGCGCGACACGCCCGTCGCGCGCCGCGAGGAGCTGCACTACGCCCTGCTGCTCGAAGACCGCGCCCCGGAGCCCGCGTGGGTGTTCGTGCTCGGCGTCGGCCTCGCGCTCTGGATCGGCGGCGCGTTCTACGCTGCGCGTCACGGGTGGGACGACGACGACCGGCCTCGCGCGCGACCGCTCGCGGCGGCGGGCGCGGCCGTCGCGGCGGGGCTGATCCTGTTCGTGCTCGCGCTCGTGCGGGCTTGATCTACTCCGCGCCGGGAGCGCACGATGGTCTCCATGCGCGTTGGAGACTTCCGTTGGCTCGCGGCTCTGGGTCTGGTGGCGGCGTGCGCCTCTTCGAACAATGACGGCGTGATCCCCCCGAAGCAGGACTCCGGGGTCGGGGACATCGGCAAGAAGCCCGACGCCGGGGCCGACGCCGGGGCCGACGCGCCCGACGTCCCCGACGTGCCTGCGGGCCGGGTGTGCCGCACCAACGACGACTGCACCGCGCCCGACCTCTGTACCAACGGCCAGGTCTGCCGCTTCAACCGCTGCGAGGTCGTCGGCGGCACGCCGAGCTGCGACGACAGCATCGCGTGCACGGACGACCGCTGCGACGCCACCGCGGGCCGCTGCGCGCACGCGCCCAACGACATGCGCTGCCCGAGCGACACCTTCTGCGCGGGCGAGTCGGGCTGCGTGCGAGAGCTGCCCTGCGAGATCGGCGACGCCACCTGCGCGCGGCTCAACGGCGACCCGTGCACGGGCACCTGGAGCTGCGACCCCGCCCGCCTCCGCTGCGTGCGCAGCACCCCGTACAACTGCGCGGACATGGACACCTGCACCATGGACGTCTGCATGGTGGTGGGCACCGCTCCCATGTGCGCGCACAACGGCCCGGACTACATGACCGACGTCGCCAACTGCGGCATGTGCGGTCGCGCGTGCCCGGCGGGGCCCAACCAGACCGCGGCGTGCGCGGCGGGCGCCTGTACGGCCACCTGCAACGCCGGCTTCGTCGACGTCGACCGCATGGCGGCCAATGGCTGCGAGTGCGACCGCACCGCGGGCGACGAGCCCGACGTGATGTTCCGCGACACCAACTGCGACGGCATCGACGGCGACGTCGAGCGGGCGATCTTCGTGTCGCCGCGCGGCAACGACAGCAACGACGGATCGATGATGATGCCCAAGCGCACCCTCGGCGCGGGCATCGCCGCCGCCACCGCCGCGCGCCCGGTGCGCTCGGTGTACGTCGCCGCGGGCAGCTACGAGGAGACGCTCTCCATCACCGCGGCGGTCAACGTCTACGGCGGCTACGACGACGCCCGGATGTGGGCGCGAGCGCGGGAGAACATCACCACCATCCGCGTCTCCAGCGCGGGCGCCATGGTGCGCGAGGTGGCGGGCCCGATGGAGCTGCAGCTGCTCACGATCCGCTCGGCGGACGGCGCGACGCCGAGCGGGAACTCCTACGGGGTGCGGATCATCGGGAGCACCGGCCCGGTGGTGTTTCGCGGCTGCACGATCGCCGCGGGCAACGGCGGCGTGGGCGCGGCCGGCGCGGCGGGGAGCAACGGCGCGAGCGGCAACGGCGGGGGTTCGGGCAGCGGGACGAGCCCGGGCGGGGGCGGCTCGTCGGCCTGCGGCGTGCCCGGCGGCAACGGCGGCG
>CAIOSS010001171.1 GCA_903860995.1 uncultured delta proteobacterium
CTCCAGGAGCCCCCGCGCGACGCACGCGGGAGCGCCTACATCGCGGTGACGACGCCGCCGCGGACGGTGAGCCGTCTGGGAAGGCGGTGCTGCGGCAGACCGCATGTTCGGCTTCGCCTGGCGCGACCGATTCACACGCCCACGCCGCGATGACAACGCCTATGATCCGCCCGACGCGCGCCGCCGACCGACCGCCGGGGAGGGCGCGCGCCCACTGTCGAAAGGAGAGGAGTCTCAATGCGCTCCAGGGCCATCACCGCCTCGGTCTTCACGCTCTCGATGATCTCGGGCTTCGTGTTCATCCTGCTCACGCCCATCGTCTTCGCGATGGCGCAGTCCATGGGCGACATGGGCGCGGGCCTCGTCCTCGCAATCGCCATCGGTCTCACGCTCGCGATCAACGGGCTCATGTGGCTCATCTCGCCCTGGCTGATGGACCTCACCAACCGGTGGTTCTACCGCTGCCGCGACATGCCCTTCGAGGAGCTCGCGCAGTACCGGCCCGGGGTGGCGCAGTTCATCTACAACACGTGCCAGCGGCACGGGGTGAAGGTGCCCGCGCTCAAGCTCATCGACGACATGAACCCCACCGCGTACTGCTACGGCTCGACCGCCGACCGGTCGCGCATGGTGCTCACCCGCGGGCTGCTGCACTACCTCAACGACGACGAGCTCGCCGCGGTGTGCGCCCACGAGCTGGGGCACATCGTGCACCGCGACTTCATCGTCATGACCCTGGCGTCGACGCTGGTGCAGATCCTCTGGCAGATCTACGTCGTCGCGAAGAGCATCCGCCCGAAGGGCAACGACTCCAAGGGCATCGGCGAGGCCGCCGCCATGATCGCCCTCGTGGCGTACGTGTTCTGGTGGGTGTCGCAGTACCTGGTGCTCTACCTCTCGCGCGTGCGGGAGTACTACGCCGACGAGTTCGCCGGCGCCGAGACGCGCAACCCCAACGCGCTCTCCATGGCCCTCGTGAAGGTCGCCTACGGCCTCGCGCGGCAGCCCAACACGGAGTTCTCGCGCAAGCTGATGGGCGGCACCCGCGCCCTCGGCGTGGCCGACCCGGGCAGCGCCCGCTCGACCGGCTTCGCCTACGGCGCCGCGCACCAGGGCGGCCACGCGATGGCGGGCGCCCTCGCCGGGCACGAGACCCCGGACGTGCAGGCCACTGCCGACGGCATCGCCCGCATCGAGAAGGTCTTCCTCTTCGACCTGCACAACCCCTGGGCCGGGGTGCTCGAGCTCGGGAGCACGCACCCGCTCACCGGCAAGCGCATCAAGGTGCTGTGCGAGCAGTCGGCGTCGATGTCCATCCAGCCGCTCTTCCGCTTTGATCCCACCGACGCCTACGGCCGGCCGCTCGACTACGCCCGGCTGCGCGGCAACTTCGCGCTGGAGGTGCTCGTGTGGTTCGCGCCCCACCTCGGCGCCGTGGCCGCGATCGCGCTCGGCTCCGTCGGGGCCATCGCGGGCTCCGGCGCCCTCGCCGGCGCGGGCTTCGGCGGCGTCGTGCTGGGCATCGGCCTCGGCATGACCCTGCGGGGATTCTGGCGCTTCCCGACCCTGGGTCAGCCCCCCATGACCTCGGTGATCGAGCTCATGATGGACCCCTACGCCTCGCCCCTGCGCGGTCGCCCGGTGGCCGTGCAGGGCACCCTCATCGGCCGCGCCGACGCGGGCAGCTACGTCTCCGAGGACATGATGATGGAAGACCCGCAGGGCGGGCTCATGACCCTCAACTACGAGCACTGGCTGCCGCTCTTCGGCAACGCGTGGTTCGGGTGGAAGACCGTCACCCGCCTGGTGGGGCAGCCCTTCCAGGCCGTCGGGTGGTTCCGCCGCGGCATTAGCCAGCAGATCGACCTCGACGAGCTGCGCACCCAGGGCGAGGCCGTGTCGTCGTACACGGGCATGTGGGGCCGCATGGGCGGCGTCGTCGTGGCCCTCATCGGCGCGGTGGTGTTCGCCTCGTCGCTGCGCCTCAGCGCCACCGAGCTCGCGCCCCCGCCCGCACCGACCAGCACGGTCGCGCCCGCCGTCGCGCCCGAGCTCGCGCCCGCCGCGACCGGCGCGAAGTAGTCCCCCCTTCCCTCGACCTCCCCTCCCCGCCGGTCGCCGTCAGACTGACACCCCCTTCAAGTCCCCCTGGACGCCCGCGGCGTGTTGGGCGATGGGTGGAAGCACCCACCGTGGAGACGAAATTCGGCCGTAGGACGTTCGCGTACGGAGCCGCCCTCGCCGCGGTGGCCGCCCCCTTCCTGGCGCTGTCACGGCGCGACTCCTACGCCGGGTCACCCCGCGCCGCCCGTCGCCTGGTGGTGTTCTTCACGCCCAACGGGACGGTGCACCGCCATTGGCGCCCGGCCGGTGCGGGCGCCGCGTGGAGCTTCCCCGCGGGGTCGATTCTCGAGCCGCTCGCGGCGGTGAAGCGCCACCTCGTCGTGCTCGACGGCATCGACTTCATCGGCGCGAGCAACCACGAGGGCGGCATGGCAGCGATGCTCACGGGCAGCGGCGACGCTACGTCGCCCTCGATGGGGACGTCGGTCGACCAGTACATCGCGAGGGCCGTGGGCTCGACGTCCCGCCTCGCATCGCTGGAGCTCGGGGTGCAGACCAGCGCGTGGGGCGGCAACGTGCAGACGCGGATGTCGTACGCGGGCCCCGGCCGCTTCGTGCCGCCCGACGACGAGCCGGCGAGCGTGTACCGTCGGTTGTTCGCGTCGATGGCCCCGGCGCCCGGAATGGTCGACGCGATGCGCTCGCGCCGGCAGAGCGTGCTTGACCTGGTGCGGGGCGACCTCCGCGACCTCCAGTCGCGCGTCGGCACCGACGAGCGGCGCAAGCTCGACGCCCACCTGGAGTCGCTGCGGCGGGTGGAGGTCTCGCTGAGCGGGCCTGGCGCGCCCACCGCAACCTGCGCCGCGCCGACCCTCCCGGAGGTCGACCACCGGCAGAACGGGAACTTCCCCGCGGTCGGGCGCGCCCAGATGGGACTGCTGCTCGCGGCGCTGTCGTGCGGGGCGACGAAGGTGGCGTCGATCCAGTGGGCGCACACCGTGGCGCCGCACGTCTTCAGCTGGCTGGGGTCGAGCGAGGGTCACCACGCGCTCTCGCACATGGGCGACGGCAACGCGACGGGCGTGGCGGACTTCGTGCGATCGGAGCGCTGGTTCGCGGAGCAGTTCGCGTGGTTCGTCGGGCGGCTCGCCGAGCTCCCCGAGCCCGGCGGCGCGGGCTCCATGCTCGACCATACGCTGGTGGTGTGGGCCAAGGAGATGGGCGACAGCCGCCTCCACGACTGCATCTCGGGGCCCTTCGTGCTCGCGGGCGCGGCGGGCGGCGCGCTCGTCGGCGACCGCTACCTGCGCCTCGATCA
>CAIOSS010001172.1 GCA_903860995.1 uncultured delta proteobacterium
ATGTCCATCATGGAGCACAGCCACCGCGGCGCCGCGTACGAGGGCGTGCACCACGACGCGAGCGCGCTGCTGCGCGAGCTCATGGGCCTCGACGCCGACAGCGTGGTGCTCTTCCTCCAAGGGGGGGCGAGCGGCGCCTTCGCGACGGTGCCGATGAACTTCCTCCGCGAGCGAGCCGACTACGCCGTCACCGGGGGGTGGGGCGAGAAGGCCCTCGCCGAGGCGCGCAACGTCGGCGACGCGGTCGACGCCCTCTCCATGTCGCGCCGCTACGACCACATCCCGTCCATGTCCGCGCACGCCGTCCGGCCGGGCAGCTCGTACCTGCACATCACGACCAACAACACCCTCGAGGGCACGCAGTACGAGCGCCTCCCCGACGCCGGAGTCCCGCTCGTGGCGGACATGTCGTCCGACATCCTGTCGCGGCGCATCGACGCCTCGCGCTTTGCCCTCCTCTACGCCGGCGCCCAGAAGAACCTCGGGCCCGCCGGGCTCACGGTCTTCGTGATCCGGCAGGCCTTCCTGGAGACGGCGCGCACCGACATCCCCACGATCTTCCGCTTCGCGACCCACGCGGCCCACGACGGGCTCTATCACACGCCCCCCACCTTCGGGGTCTACCTCATGCGCAACGTCCTGCGCTGGGTGAAGTCCCTCGGCGGGGTCGAGGCCGTCGAGCGCCGCAACGAGGCCAAGGCCCGCGCGCTCTACGCCGCCATCGACGCGCGCCCCGACGTGTACCGCTGCCCCGTCGAGGTGGGCTCGCGCTCTCGCATGAACGTCGTGTTCTACCTGCCCTCCACCGACCTCGACGATCGCTTCGTGGCCGAGGCCGCCCGCGAGGGCATCGTCGGTATCAAGGGCCATCGTGCGGTCGGGGGCATCCGCGCCTCGCTCTACAACGCGGTCGAGCCCGCCGACGTGCAGGTGCTCACCGCCTTCATGCGCGCCTTCGCCGACCGCCTCTCCTGAGCGCTCTCACCACTCGATGGGCAGCACCATCAAGTAGCGGTCGTGCGCGTGCGCCGCGGCCGCCAGGGGGAGGGGCTGCGTCACGCGGCGCACGCAGGCCACCACCGTCCCGGCGTTGCCGATGGTGCTCGACGGACCGCCCCACGAGCGAACGAAGCCCGTGGAGAACCGCAGGTCCATGATGAACGCCAGGCGGCCGTGGCCGCGCGCGCAGCCGGCGACCTCAGCCGAGCGGGCGGCGAGGTGGTCGTCGATGGCCTGCAGCCGGTCGCACGACGCGCCCGGGACCACCGCGGGGTTGTTGGCGTCCCAGCAGCGCGACACGGCCGAGGGGGAGAAGCGCACGGCCCCCGTGGTGGGTGCGCCGGCCTCGCCCAGGTCGAGGGGGTCGACCGCGGTGCCGCCCCCGTCGGAGCCCGGGGCGGGGGGCCCCGGAGGCGACGGTTCGGCCCGGACGGCGCCCGCGTCGGCGGAGGGCGGCGGCGGCGGAGGGGCCGTCGTGGCGGGGGCGAAGAGCAGCATGCCGCCCGCAAAGACCACCACGAAGCCCGCCAGGAGCGAGGCGAGCGCGACGATGGCCACGGTTCGTGAGCTGAAGGTCTCTGACACCGGAACCCGTAGCGCTCTACCCGCAAACCCTCCGGTTCCGCAACGCGCGCCTCACGGATCGACCACCGCGAGGGCGCCGACCTCGACGAGGAAGTACAGCTCCCGCATCGCCTCGACAGTGGTCACGCGCCGCTCCTGCGAGGTGCGAGCGATCAGCCGGCTCAGGGTGGGGGTCGACTCTGCGCCCGCGAGGAGCTCGGCCCCGAGCGGGGTGATGGCGAGGCGCGACGAGGGCGCCGCGGGCCCGAGCTTCACGCCGCGGTCCAGGGCCTGGGCGAAATGGTACACCGGGTCTTCGAGCGCCGCGGCGCCGGCGCGGAGCACCTCCGCGAGCTCGAGAGTGAGCGGCAGCGCGCCCGGGGGCGGGGGCACGGCGCGGAAGAACCGCAGCGTCCCGCGGCGCCAGCGGAACAGCTCCGTGAAGCGCTCGCGCGCGAGCTGGTCGGTGCGCTGCGCGAGGAGCATCTCGTCGACGAGCCCGAGCTGCACGAGGGCGCTCGACAGGTTGCTGTTGAAGCGGGACATCATCGCGAGCGCCATGTCGAGCTCGCCGCGGTTGAGCAGGCCGCGCTGCACGAGGTACTCGCCGATGGACTCGCCGGGCAGGTTGCTCGTGTAGTGCGTGGGGCGGCCCTTGAAGAGGTAGATCTCCTTGCGGGCGGGGGAGGCCTCGGCCACGAGCATCCCCGACTCGTCGGCGAGCACCAGCTTCGCGAGCGCGTGGAGGACGGTGCAGGTCGGCATCGCGTCGGCCCAGTCGGCCTGCGCCTCGGCGACCTCGGAGGTCGTCGCCGAGCGCACGACCAGGTGGGGCGCGAGCTCGGCCCAGTCCTCCGCGCGCTGCGAGCTGCCGTCCGGAGCGATGAGCGTGTCCCGGCCGGTGAGCACCCCGACGGCGGCCTGCTCGATCAGACGCGCGAAGGTGAAGCGCCCGCGCGCCTCGCCGCTCTCGGAGACGACCTCGTAGAAGAGCAGCGGCACCTCGCGGGTGCGCTCGGCCTCGAGCACCTCGCCGTAGTGCGAGCGCGACGAGATGGCCCCGGGGGCCTGGTGCCCGGCGGGGCCGATGGGGTCCGTCGCGCGCCGCTGCGGGGACTGTAGCGAGCGGGCGGCCGTGCGGGCCCACTGCACCAGCGCCGCGAGGAGGGGCCGCGACTCCTCGGCGTCGCCCGCGTAGGGGTCGAGCGCCTCGATGAACTCCCCCGCCGACTGGAAGCGCTCCGCCGGCGAGCGAGCCAGCGAGCGGAACACCACGGACACCAGCCGGGTGGGGTGGTCGCTGAGCA
>CAIOSS010001173.1 GCA_903860995.1 uncultured delta proteobacterium
AGCGCCACCGCCTGTCGCGCTGGGACGGCGCGCTGCTCGTCGCCCTGGGCCTGGTCGTCGCGGAGGTGCCGCACCAGCTCACCAACGGCCTGGAGACCGGGCTCGCGATGGGCGCGCTCGCGTGGTGCCTCGCGCTCACCGAGCCTGGCGCGTCGGGCGGGCCGTCGTCGGTACAGCCCTGGCTCTGCGGCCTGTTGCCGTACATCCGACCGGAGCTCTCGGTCGCCTCCGTGGCGCTCCTCGGCACGCGGTGGCTGCGCCTCCGCGCCGGCGGTGCGCTCGACGCCCGCCGGGTGGTGTCCGACCTCGCGCTGGCCTCCCTCGGCGCGGCCCCCTGGGCGCTGCTGAACCTCGCGCAGCTGGGCTCGCTGGTGCCCTCGACCATCGGCGCGAAGCGGGTGTTCTTCGCGGAGGGCTGCATCCCCCTGGCGGTGCGCTGGGACTGGGCGCGGCACCACATCAAGGGCTTCCTCGCGAGCGTCGGCTACCTCTCCCGCGCGCTCGTCCTCTGGCCCCTCGCCGCCGCGGGACGCGTCGGGCTGCTCACCGCCGCCGCCCTGGTGCTCGCGTACACCACGCAGTTTCCGGGCGCCCTCGGGCACTACGAGTACCGCTACCAGTATGTCGTGGTGCCCTTCGCCCTGGCCGCCCTCGCGGCCGCGCGCGCCCACCCGGCGCGCCTCGTCCGGGGCGTCGCCCTCGCCCTCGCCGTCGTCGCGCTCGACGCCAGCGCCTGGGAGGTGACCGACCGCTGGGCCCTGCACCGCCAGCGCTGCGCGTTCACCCGCACCGAGCTCGCGGGCGTGGCGACCTTCGTGCGCACCTCGCTCCCGCGGGATGCGCGGGTGCTGGTGCACGACGTCGGCTACATGGCCTTCGCGGGCGAGCGGGCGATGGTCGACCTCGTGGGGCTCAAGACCCCGGCCGCGGTCGCCCTGCACCGGCAGCTCACCTGGACCTCGTGCGGCGCCGGTCGCGCGGAGGCGGTGCACCGGCTGGCGCTCGCCAGGCGGCCGACGCACCTCGTGGTGCTCGACTCCTGGGATGCCATCTACCGCATCGTCGATGGGCTGCGCGCGCACGGGTGGCGGGTCGAGCCGGCGCGTCCGACCGCCCGCTACCTGGTCTTCGCGCTCACGCCGCCGACCTGACGCCGACGGCTCGCTTCGACCCGCTTTCTTGGTCCCTTGGCGAGGTCGTCAGTACCTTGACAACCCCTGGAATCCGAAGGAAACAGCGGCCGTTCGGGTGGACCTTTGGTGGGCCGCCAGGGAATGAGCAGAGGGTGAAGACCAACATGCGTGGACTAATTTCAGCGGTGATGGGTACGGCGATCGTGCTGGGCGCGACGGCCTCGAGCGCGCAGGACATCAGCACCACCCAGGTGGCGCCCGCGACGACCACGTCGACCGGGGCCTCGGTGACGGACACCTCCGGGCCGACCGACCACTCGGTGGTGGTGGGTCACCTCGGCCTCCGCTACTTCGGGACGGCCCCGATGCCGTCACTGGCGTACAACGGAATGATGGTCGGGCAGAACAATACGCAGGACCTGCACACCGTCGGCGCCCGCTACTGGCTCAACGGCGTTATCGGCATCGAGGCTGGCCTTGGCATCGGCTTCGCAAGCGGCTCGACAACGACCACCACGCCAACCGCGATGGGCTCGACGACCAACAGCTCCGACATCCCGAATTTCTTCGGCATCGGCCTGCAGGTCGGGCTGCCCATCATGCTCGCCGAAGCGAAGCACCTCGCCATTCACCTCGATCCATACATGGCCTTCCGGTATGGCACGAGCGGCATCACCACGGGCAGCGGCCCGAACACCACCGACGACAAGCTGAACGCGGTGCAGTTCGGCCTCGGCGCCAACGCCGTCGCCGAGATGCAGTTCGGCTTCATCGGCCTGCCGCAGCTCGGCCTCCAGGCGCAGTTCGGCTTCGGGCTCACCTATACGAACACCAGCCGCAACACCACCATTGTCGCGACGAACACCGTCACGAACGTCTCCAGTTCGACGTTCAACATTGGCACCACGGTCGGTCCGCACTATGGCCTCGACCAGATCATCAACGGCTCGATCTCGGCCGTCTGGTACTTCGGCAGCTCCCCCGGCCGCTGATCGCTCCCCCCGCTGCTTGGCGCCGCCGCCGCGTCCTCCCAGGCGCGGCGCGGAGCGGCTCGTAGAACCTCTCCAACCCCACCACTTCATACGGCTCGTCGCCCCGGTCGACGAGTGGCGCGTTGCTCGCCGTGATCTCATCGAGGATGAGCGGGAAGGCCGCGATGCTCCACGGCAGCGTGTCGTGCATCAGCAGCACGCCCCCGCGCGGGTGATGCAACGCCCCGTAGGGCGCGCGGAAGAGCCACACGCGCTCGCCCAGCACGCCCTGGATGAGCGCCTCGGTGCGGTCGGGGAGTGGAGACAGCGCTGGACGACCACGCCAACAAGCGCGGGCTCAAGCGCGAGTACGCGAGCCGGTTCTTCACGACCCCACGAGCGTCGGCGAAGAAGCCCGACGCGCCGCGCGCCCCTCCGGTGACCTGAAACCGCACCGCCGATGGCGCCCATCGCACGCGCCGGGCTACGCTCGACCCGATGAGCCAGCAGCCGACCAACCCGCCCGCCACGCCCCGTGTCTGGGACGACCCCCGCATCGTCGCGCCCGACGAGGCGACGTGGGCGCGGCTGTCCCCCGACGAGCGCGAGTTGGCGGTGGAGAGCATCGTCGCGGTGCTCGACGAGACGCTCAACGCGATGTCCGAGGGCACGCCGCACTTCCGCAACAAGTCGGGCGCCGCGGCGGACCTCGACGGGCACTTCCGACGCGCGGGTCGGCGGGTCTTCCTCGCGTGCGAACTCGCGGTGCTCTACCCGGGTGAGCCCGCGCTCGTGCCTGACGTGCTCGCGGTGCTGGACTGCGACCCCGACCTCGACCTCGGCTCGTGGGTGGTCGCGACGCAGCGGCGCGGCATCGACCTGGCGATCGAGGTGCGCAACACCGGCGCGAAGCACAAAGACCTCGTCGAGAACGTGCGCGATTACGCTCGTGTCGGCATCCCTGAGTATTTCAGCTTCGACTGTCGGAGCGCGACGCTCCGCGGCTGGCGGCTGGGGGCGCCCGACGCGCGCACCTACCAGCCGATCGTCGCGCAGGGCGGCTTCTTGCTCTCGCGGGTGCTCGGCCTCGAGCTCGGCGTCGTCGATCGGCGCCTGCGGTTCTTTGCGAACCAGGCGCTGGTGCCCTCGGCGAGCGAGCTGGTGAGCCGCCTCCAGGCGATGACCGACGAGAGCCAGCGCGCGGCGTTGGAGAGCGAGCGCGCGGCGCTGGCGGCCGAGGCGCGGTCGACGAAGCTTCGCAGCACCGTCGCGGCTTCGATCGTTCGCGTGTGCGAACGGCAGGGCATCGCGCTCGACGCCGAGCAGCGGGCGATGCTCGCCGTGGAACAGGACGTCGACCGACTCGCGCGTTGGTTCGATCGCTGCCTCGACGCCGCGACCGCCGCGGAGATCTTCGCCGACGCTCGCTAGGCTCGCCCGCTCAGCGACGCCGCCGTCGCGTCGGCGCCGCGCGCAACGGCTCATAGAACCCCTCCAGCCCCACCACCTCGTACGGCTCCTCGCCCCGGGCGACGAAGGCCGCGTTGCGCGCCGCGATCTCATCGAGGATGAGCGGGAAGGCCGCGACGCTCCACGGCAGCGTGTCGTGCATCAGTAGCACGCCCCCGCGGGGCGCCCGGTCGAGCTCGACGCGCACGTTGGCCAGCACCCCCTCCGCGGTGTTCACCCGCCAGTCGGAGGAGTCCATCGCCCAGAACACCGGGGTGTACCCGCGGGAGAACACCGCCCCGACCGCGCGCGGGTGGTGCAACGCCCCGTAGGGCGCGCGGAAGAGCCACACGCGCTCGCCCAGCACGCCCTGGATGAGCGCCTCGGTGCGGTCGATCTCGAAGCGCAGCGTCGCCTCGGTCATCGTGTCGAGCAGGTCGTGGTGATAGGTGTGGTTGCCCACGAGGTGACCGTGGCGCCACTCGGTGGCGAGCACCTCGCGGTTGCGTCGGGCGACCTCTCCGTCGCCGTCGAGCCGGTGCCCCGTGACGAAGAAGGTCGCGCGAATGCCCCGCCGGTCGAGGGTGTCGAGCAGCGCGGGCGTGGTCTCCCAGCTCGGCCCGTCGTCGAAGGTGAACGCGATGCAGCGGCGCTCGCAGCCGCCGCCCCCGATGAGCCGACCGCCGCGGAAGCGCTGCGACCAGAGGTTGCTGTCCGCGGGCTTGATCTTGTAGCTGGTGTCGTCGGGGCCGCCGGTGGCGGAGGCGAGGAGGGGGGCGAGCGCGACCGCCGCGACCGCCGCCATGAGGGCACGCCGCGCGCGGAGGGAGAGCAGGGATCGATCAGAACGGGATGTCGTCATCACCACCCGCGCCGCCGCCCCCGAAGTCGTCGGGGGGGAAATCATCGGCGTCGGGCTTGGTACCACCACCTGCGGGCGCCGGGCGAGCGGCCCCGGTCGCGGGCGCCGGGCGGGCACCACCGCCGCCACCACCACCACCACCAGCACCGCCACCGCCTTCGCCGCGGCTGCCCAGGAGGATGAGGTTGGTCGCCACGATGTCGGTGGCGCTCTTCTTCACGCCGTTGGCGTCTTCGTAGGAGCGGGTCTCGATGCGGCCCTCGACGTACACCCGCGAGCCCTTGGAGATGATCTTCGCCAGCGCCTCGCCGCGCTTGCCCCAGAGCACGACCTGGTGCCAGTGAGTGACCTCCTGCCGGGTCTGGTTCTGGTCCATGTACGACTCGGTCGTCGCCAGGCGGAACTTCAGCACCGGGCGGTTGTTGGTGGTGAAGCGAAGCTCCGGGTCGGCGCCGAGGTTGCCGATGAGCATTGCCTTGTTGAGTCCTTCAGCCATAGGTGGGCCCCGTTTCTCCGGTAGGGCGGGCGCAGCGCCCGACACGGGTCACCGTAATGGCCTCCCCCGGGGAGGGTCAACAAGTGGTGTGACATATCCTGTCACGGCCTGAAACCGTGCCGGGAGTTTGCGTTTCGGGGCTCAGTAATCGGCCGGGGGGCAGGTGTCGCCGTGGCGTCGCCGGTACACGGGCTCGCCGTCGACGTAGCGCATGAAGCAGTACCCGCGGTCGAGGTACGCGCGCAGCTGGGGGTAGTTGTACATGTACCGCCCGCTCATCGTGCGGCCGGCGTCGATGATGAGCTCGGGCTTCTCACGTTCGAGGTCGGCGAGCAGCAGGGCGCGGCTGCCCGGCACCACCCGGCGCTCCTCCTCCTCGCGCGTGGCCTGGAACCACGGCACCACCCCGGACGGGTACACCGTGTAGACGAAGCGCGAGGCGGGCATGCGCTGCGAGGAGACGTAGGTCTCGGCGCGGAAGCCCCACACGAAGATGCGCTCGCCGGGGTCGGTGCGCTCGAGCACGTAGCGCACGATGGGGTCGGTGCGCGGGTCCTGGTACCAGCGGTCGGTCTCGCGGCGCAGGCGCACGTTGCGGTGGAGGTTCCACGAGCAGACGGCGAGGAAGGTCGCGACGCCGAGGACGACGGTGAGGGTGCCGATGAAGCGACCCCGCAGCGAGGCCCGCGCCGGGGCGACGGAGGCCGCGAGCGCGCCGCCGGTCGCCACCGCCGCGACGGAGAACACCTCGACGAGGTAGTGCGGGAAGAAGCGCCCCGTGAACGACGCCCCCACGACGCTGGCGGCGAGCTGCAGGAAGGTCACGAGCGCGCCCGCCTCGGCGCGGAGGCCGGTCCAGCGCGGGCCGTCGTGGTCGGCGATGCGGCGCAGCACCCGGGCGGCGAGCATCCACCCGAGGGAGCCCACCACCACGATGCCGAGCAGGTACTTGTCGAGCTGCTCCTTCAGCTTGTCGCGGTAGGAGTTGAGCGTGACCGGGGCCATGAAGATGTCCCGGCCGTACTGCTGGAAGTAATAGACGAACTCCCGGAGGTGCCCGGTGGCGGCGTAGATCGCGACCACCACGGCGAAGGGGGCCGCGCCGCCGACGGCGAAGCGGATGAGGTCCCGGGCGCGCGACCGGCGGGTGGACGCCGGGTCGGTGGTGCCGAGGACGATCCACGCCGCGAGGGGGACGGCGTGGATGAGGGCCATCTGCTTGCTGAGCGCCGCGCAGGACGCGAGCACGCCGGCCAGGAGGATGTGGGCGTCGCGGCGGCGCACGGGGCCGCGGGGGTCGTCGACGCGGCGCATGGCGCGGGCGACGAGGAGCCACGAGGCCAGCGCGAAGACCATCGCGGGGACCTCGCCGTTGTACCCGATGCCGTCCCAGGGGTTGAGCTCGTAGGTGAAGAAGTAGGTCGAGGCGAGCACGGCGATGGCCGCGGCCGCGGGCGTGAAGAGCTCCAGCGCCAGGAGGAACACCAGCCCCAGGGTGGCGAGCGCGCAGGCGAGGGCGAGCACCCGGAGCGGGACCCAGCTCCACATGCCGCCGACGCGCATGGCGAAGGCGGCGAGCCAGTAGGTGATGGGGCCGCGCTGCGAGACGCCGTCCACGTAGGGGAGGTAGTGGCCTCGGATCATGCGCAGCGCGAGGGCGGCGATGTAGCCCTCGTCATTGCTGACGGGGGTCGCGTAAGGGAAGACGAAATGCACGTGCGCGCGGATCGTCACCACCAGGGAGACGAGCAGGGCGAGCGCGGTGGGTCCCCACGTGAGGAGGCGCTCGCGGCGGCGTGCGCGGGGGTCTTCAGCGGCGGTGTTCATCGGTGATGGCGCACGGTCGGGACGACGGGGAGATGCAAGGGCGAAGGGGAGGGCTCAGCCCGGGGTGATGAGCTGCAGGTCGAGGCCGCCGGGGTACATGTACGAGGTGTACCGGGCGATGCCGTAGACCTTCACGCCAATGGGCTGGCCGTTGGCGGAGCGCAGCCGGTGCGGCCCGCTGGCGATGGGCAGGGTGAACACGCTCATGGTGCCGACCGGGGACATGGAGCCGCGGAGGGGCATGTCGTCCATGATCAGCTCGGTGCCCGCGGGGGCCACGACGTTGATGAAGTTCTGGGGGTAGGTCTGCGGCACGTAGAAGTCGTAGCTGGTGCGGTACTGCTGCACCGGGACCTCGAAGACCATCGCGGGGTCGCCCGCGCTGAGGCCGCTGCCCGCGGGGCCCTGGCCCAGCATGAACTGCGACACCAGCAGCGCCCCGGTGCCGGTCACCCGGAAGTTCACGTTGCTCTGGAACTCGATCATCTGACCGGCCTCCAGCGTGACTGCGGCGCGCGCGCTCGGCGGGTCGAAGGTGAGC
>CAIOSS010001174.1 GCA_903860995.1 uncultured delta proteobacterium
CGGGGTGCTCACGGTCGACACCATCGAGCAGGCGGTCGAGCGCGCCGGGACGAAGGCGGGCAACAAGGGCTGGGAGGCCGCGGCGAGCGCGATCGAGATGGCCAACCTCCAGCGGGCGCTCAAGGCCGATGGCTTCTAGAGACTCCAAGCCCCCGCGCGCCCCGAAGGCGCAGCACGACGACAACGGGCTGCGGCGCCAGGCGCGCGAGGCGGCGGTGCAGGTGCTGTATGCCATCGACGCGGCGGGCGAGCAGTCCGAGGGCTTCGTCGACGACGCGCTGCGCAACTACTGGGCGCACCTGGAGGGTCCGGCGCCGGGGCGTCCCTACGGCGACGCGCTCGTCCGTGGCGTGGTGGAGAAGTGGTCGGCGATCGACCCGATGATCCGCGCGGCCAACCCCAACTGGCGCATCGAGCGCATGGCTCGGGTCGATCGCAACGTGCTGCGCATGGCGACGTGGGAGATCATGTACGGGGGCGTTCCGCCGGAGGTGGCTATCGACGAGGCCATCGAGATGGCGAAGCGCTTCGGCACGGAGGACTCCGCGGCCTTCGTCAACGGCACCCTCGACAAGCTCGCCACGCTCCAGGGCAAGCTGGCGCCGCGCGGGTGAGCTGAGCGGCAACGACGCCTTGGCGACGGGCCTCGGCGAACCCTACGATCCGCCAATGCCCTCCAGAACAACGAAGAACCCGGTCAAGGCCCCCGCTGACCGTCGCAAGGCCACGGACGGCGTGGTGGTGATGGTCGCACCCGAGGGGCGTCGCAAGGGCAGGGTCGCGGTCTTCTCCTTCGGATCGGCCACGGTAAAGGTGCCCGTGCGCGACGAGGAGTGGGCGGACAACATCGCCCTGAGCCAGGTGGCGATGAAGAAGCTCACGAAGGCCCTGGTGAAGCCGGGCGTCAAGCTGCGTACCAGCAAGGCCACACCGTTGTTTCGCGCCGACCCCGCCAACCTGGGTCAGCTCATCCGCGTCGTCGACGGGAAGGAGGAGCGCGGCGTCTTTCTCGACGGTGTGTTCAAGGCCCGTTGACGACCACCCGGGCGGCGGCGGTCCAGCAGGTGTTCGAGCGCCGGGCCGCGTCGGGCCAGCCCATGGCGATCGTGGTGGCGGGCCACAACGGGTCGGGAAAGTCCACGATATGGAACGAGCGGCTCGGTCCCGAGATCGCACCCTGGCTCCACATCGCCAGCCCGCGCGCGGCGGCATCGTAGGCCGACCGAAGCTCACCAGCACACCGCGCCTTGGTCCTCCTCGGCCAGGCAGCCTCGGCGCCTGAGCGCATCATCCTCCCTGCGCTTCGTCGCAAGCGCCGGGCTCCTGTCGGCGTCCTGACCGTCGCCCCGCTTCAGTCCCGCCGCTGCTCTTCCGGTGCTCACAGCACCCCTCCCGAAGCTCCGCGACCCGCCTCCCGGTCCTGCCTGGGCGCCGATGAAGCTCCCGGTGCCCGTTGGGCCCCTCCCCATCGCTCACGATCGCCCTTGCTCTGGGGCGCGGGCCCGGTGATAGCTGATCCACTCGCGCCGCTCGTCCGTGTCCTCAGCCGAAGGAGCCCCCATGCCGAAGCCCTCCGCCAAGAAGATCGAGCCCACCGCCCTTTCCATGACCGTCGACCCCTCGCGCACAGAGGCGGCCTACGCGAAGTACAAATCCGCCGCGCTAGCACTACCTGCCTCCGGCCTCGCCAATCCGACCGTCAACGTCACGCTCGCCGTCGCCATCGCCACCGAGGGCGCCCGCAACCTCCTTGGGCAGCGCGAGGAGCTCGACGCCCTCGTGCGCAAGGTGCCGTGGGCGGTCATCGAGCGCGTGAAGGAGGTCGGGCTCGCGGCGCAGCACGCCGACATGCTCGTGCGCCTCCAGGAGGACGAGGCCTCGGCCTTCGGCGACCTGCTCCCGCGGACGAACGAGCTCCGCAGCATCCTGCTCGACGACCTCGAGCTGCTCGTGCGCCGCAAGCTGGTGCCCGCGAAGTTCGTGGCGGAGGTGCGCAAGGGCGACAACACCGTCCGCGACAAGGCCAACGACCTGCGCGACTGCGGCGAGTACTACACCGCCCACTGGGCCGAGCTCTCGAAGCGCACCACCGTCGACGCCGACGAGATCGCGGAGGCAGGATCTCTCGCCACGAAGATCCTCGCGCGCCTCGGGGCGATGCTCGTCACCAACGTGCCGAAGGCCGACGAGCCCACGGCCGTCGAGATGCGGCGGCGGATGTTCTCCCTCCTCGCGCGCGACTACGACGTCGTGCAGCGCTACGGGGCCTTCGTGTTCTGGGAGCTGCCCGATGGGTGGGAGGCCTACGTGCCGTCGCTCTGGTCCGGACGGCGGCGCAGCGCGGGGGCGGCCGCTCCTGTAGAGCCCGTGAAGGAGCCGATCGTCACGCCGACGTGACCCTCGGCCTCGGTGTCAGTTCCACGATGGGCCGCGCGTCTGGCGTGTGTACCGTCCCCCCAACCCACCTACCGTCGCCTCAGCGAGCAGGTGCGGTCGGTCGCGGGCCTGCGGTCGGAGAAGGCCAGCATCCCGATGGTGACAACAGGCCGACGATCGGCCAAGTGGCGCTCCGCAGAAGCCGGTGAGCATCACGCAGACCTCACCCCCAACCCCCTCTCCCTAAAGGAAGAGGGGGCTCGAACCATCAGGAAAAACATGGAATTCAAGCTCTTTCTCCCCCTCTCCCTTTAGGGAGAGGGGGTTGGGGGGTGAGGTCCCGTGAGGCCGATCGATACCTCCGCGGAGCGCCACTGAGCCGATCGTCGGCCTGTTGATGGTGAAGGAGCAGCGCCCGCTCATCCTGGAGCTTCCGTCGGACGACGGGTGGCAGGACGTGACGGCGCCGATGCTGGAGACCGTCCGCCGCCGTCTGCGACCGCTGGTGAAGCTGATCGACAAGGTCGCGCGCCAGCCGATCTACACGGACTTCGAGGACCAGATGGGCAGCGCGCAGGAGGTCGAGCTGCTGCCCGTCGCGGCGTCCGACGGCTTCGAGCGCTTCCGCGCGAAGGCCAGGGCCTACCTCCGCGAGCACGAGGATCACCTCACGATCCGCAAGCTGCGAACGAACCGCCCGCTCGCGCCGTCGGACCTCACGGAGCTGGAGCGGATGCTGGCCGGGAGCGGGATCGGCAACGCGGGCGACCTGCGGCGCGCGGCCGAGGAGAACGAGGGCCTCGGGTTGTTCGTGCGCTCGTTGGTGGGCCTCGACCGGGAGGCGGCGAAGCAGGCCTTCGCGGGCTTCCTCGCGGGCCAGAGAGTCTGCGGCCCAACCAGATCGAGTTCGTGAACCTCATCGTGAACCACCTGACCGAGCACGGCGTGATGAGTGCGGCTTTGCTCTACGAGTCGCCCTTCACCGACCTCACGCCGCAGGGGCCCGAGGGGGTGTTCTCGACGGTGCAGGTCGATGCGCTCTTGACGATCCTCGACCGCGTGCGAGAAGCGGCGCTCGCAGCATGACTAGCCCGACCACGCCGATCCAACACGCCGCGCGGGTGAGCTGACCCCGTGGAGGTGCGCTTCGTCCCCCTCGACCTCGCGCGCCTCGACCTGCTGCGCATGGAGGTGCTCGCCCTCCCCTTCTTCGAGGACGAGCGCCCGCTCAAGGGCCCGGCGGGCCTCTGCGACTGGCGCCTCTGCGGCGCGCTCTCGCGGCTGCTGGTGGGGGGCCGGGTGACCGGCGCCCACGACGAGGTGACCCTGGTGCCGGGCCGCCCCCGGCTGCCCTTCGAGAAGCTCATCCTCTTCGGCGAGGGGCCCGCCGCGGGCTTCGATGCCGCCGCCGCCGAGCGGGTGACGGCCCGCCTCCTCACGACGCTCACGGGCCTGCGGCTGCGCTCGGTGGCGCTCTCGCTGCCGGGCCGCGGGAGCGGGCGGGTGCCGGCGGGCGAGGCGATGCGGTGGTTTCTCCAGGGCATCGCGGAGAGCGAGGAGCTCGACGAGGTGGTGATCGTCGACGACGTCGAGGCGCAGCGGGCGATGGTCCCGGTGCTGGAGGCGGCGCGGCGGCGGGTGCGGGTGGTGCGGTCGGCGTCGGAGCCGTAGGCGGAGTGCAGGGAGCGACGATGCTGGGACCAGAAGACGTGCGTCGGCACGCAGAGATGCTTGGCAACCGGGCGAAGAAGAACCACCGGGTGCTCGCGAAGAAGATGGAGTCGCGGGCCATCGGGGCGTACCGGCTCTACGACCGGGACATCCCCGAGGTGCGCGCGGTGGTCGACTGGTACGAGGGGCACCTGGTGGTGGGCGAGTACGCCCGCGAGCAGACGGCCGTGGTGCCGGGCTACCTCGACGCGCTCTGCGACGGGGTGGCAAAGGCGATGGGGGTGCCGCGCGAGCGGGTGCACGCCCGGGAGCGCTGGGCGAAGGGCACCGGCGCCGAGACGCGGGTGGAGGTGCGGGAGCACGGGATGCGCTTCGAGGTGAGCCTCGGCGACGACCCCGACACCGGGCTCGCGGCCGACCTCCGCGCGCTGCGCCAGCGGGTGCGCGCCGAGGCGGCGGGCCGGCGGCTGCTCAACCTGTACGGTGGCACCGGGACCTTCACCGTCGCGGCGGCCCTGGGCGGCGCGCCGTCGAGCGACACGGTCGACCTCTCGGGCAAGGGGCTCACCCGCACCCGGCAGAACCTCGGGCTCAACGGCGCCGACCGGGCCGATCACCGGACGGTGCGGGCGGACGTACGGAAGTTTCTCGCGGAGTCGCGCACGAAGCGGCGGATGTGGGACCTGGCGGTGCTCGACGCGCCCTCGTACGTGGCCGCCACGCCGTCGGGCGACGGCGACGAGATGGACCTCGCGCGCGACCACCACGCGCTGCTGGAGGAGACCCTGCGGGTGCTGGCGCCCGGCGCGGTGCTGTACTTCGTGGCGCACCACCAGCGGCTCGTGCCCGAGCTCGGCGGGCTGCGGGTGCGGGCCTGCGAGGAGATCACCGAGGAGACGGTGCCCGAGGACTTCCGCAACAAGACCGTGCACCGCTGCTGGCGGCTGCTGGTGTGAGCGCCCTCCGCCCGCATCCCCGGTGACCTTTCGCCCGATCGGCGATACACCCTCCGACCACCCCATGAACCTCCCTGGCGCCATCGCTCTCGTCACCGGCGGCGGCCGCGGCATCGGCGAGGCCATCGCGCGCCGCCTCGCCGCGGGCGGTCTCCGCGTCGTCGTCTCCGGCCGCGACGCCGGGGCCCTCGAGGCCGTCGCCCGCGCCATCGGCGGCGTGGCCATCCCCGCCGACCTCTCCGACCGCGACGCCGCGGCCGGGCTCGCCGCCGCCGTCGCCCGCGACGTGGGCCCCATCGCGGTGCTCGTCAACAACGCCGGCATCGCCGAGAGCGCCCCCCTCGCCCGCACCGACGACGGCCTCTGGGACCGCACGATGGCCCTCAACGTCACCGCGGCCTTCGCCCTCTGCCGCGCCGTGGTGCCCGACATGGCGAAGCGCGGCGGCGGGCGCGTGGTCAACCTCGCCAGCAACGCCGGCCTCCGGGGGTACGCTTACACGAGCGCGTATTGCGCCAGCAAGCACGCGCTGGTGGGGCTCACCCGGGCGCTGGCGGTGGAGTTCGCGCGCAGCGGGGTGACGGTCAACGCGGTGTGCCCGGGCTTCGTCGACACGGCGATGGGCGAGCGCGCGGCGGCCAACATCGCGCGGGCCACGGGGCGCGACGGCCGGGAGGCCCTGGCGGCGCTCTCGCCGCAGCGGCGGCTGATGACGCCCGAGGAGGTGGCGCACGCGGTGTGGAGCTTCCTGCCGCACGAGGCGCGCGGGCTTACGGGACAGTGCATCGCGTTGGATGGAGGGCAGTCGGCGTGAGCGGTGAATCGATACTTCCGGTGGGGTGGACCCCGGCCAAGGGATACACGAACGGCGTGGCGTGCGGCCCGGGGCGCACGGTGTACGTCGGCGGGCAGATCGGCTGGGACGGCCAGCAGCGGGCGGTGTCCAACGAGTTCGTGGCGCAGTTCGACCAGGCGCTCGCCAACGTGGTGGCGGTGGTCGAGGCCGCGGGCGGAGCGCCCACCGACGTGGTGAAGATGACCGTCTACGTGACGGACCTCGGGGCCTACCGCGCGAGCCTGCGGGCCATCGGCGGCTGCTGGCGCGCGCGCCTGGGCAAGCACTTTCCGGCGATGGCCCTGGTGGGGGTGACCGAGCTGGTCGAGCCCTGGGCGAAGGTCGAGATCGAGGCCATCGCGCACATCGACGAGAAGGCGGTGCAGCCATGACCACGCTCTCCCCGAAGACCTTTCGCTTCGCCCTCGACCGCGGCGTCGGGACCATCACCCTCGACCGACCGCACCGGCTCAATTCGTTGACCTTCGAGAGCTACGTCGAGCTCGGGGCCTTCTTCCCGGAGCTCGAACGGCACCCCGAGGTGCGCGCGCTCGTCATCACCGGCGCGGGCAACGGCTTCTGCTCCGGGGGCGACCGGCAGGACATCATCGCGCAGCTCTTCTCCCGCGACATGGCGGGCCTGCTGGAGTTCACGCGCATCACCGGGGCGCTCATCCGGGCCATCCGGCGGGTGCGGCGGCCGGTGATCGCGGCGGTCAACGGCGTGGCGGTGGGCGCCGGGGCGGTCATCGCGCTCGCCGCGGACATCCGCATCGTGGCGGACGACGCGCGCTTCGGCTTCGTGTTCCCGAAGGTTGGGCTGTCGGGCGCGGACATGGGCGCGGCGTACCTGCTGCCGCGGGTGGTCGGGCTCGGTCGCGCCTCGGAGCTGCTGTACTCGGGCGACCTCATCGACGCCGCGGAGGCGTACCGCATCGGGCTGGCCAACCGGGTGGTGCCGAAGGCCGAGGTGCTGCCGACGGCGATGGCGATGGCGCTGCGGATGAGCGAGGGCCCGGCCTTCGCGCACGCGATGACCAAGCAGATGATCGAGGCGGAGTCGACCATGGGGCTCGACGAGGCCATCGAGGCGGAGGCGCAGGCGCAGGCGATCTGCATGGCGCACCCGGACTTCCGCGAGGCCTACGAGGCGCTGATGGAGAAGCGCGCGCCGCGCTTCCAGGGCGCGCCGGACGTGTCCGAAGAGAAGTGACCCGGAGAGGTTCTGGTAGACCCCAATGAGCAGACGAGCGTGCGCGCCGAGCAGCGATGACCTGACCTTCTTCTTCGACCCGTGGCACGCGCCGCTGGCCGAGGCCGCGCGGACCCTGGCGATGGCGCCGTGGCCCGAGGGCGAGGAGGACCCCCACGCCGTCGCGAAGCAGCTCGCCGCGGCGGGCCTGCTGCGGGCGTGCGTGCCGGCGAGCGTCGGCGGCCTCGCGGCGCGCGACCCGGACGCCATCGACGTGCGCGCGGTGTGCCTCGTCCGCGAGGCCCTGGGGTGGGGCAGCGGGCTGCTCGACACCATCTTCGCGATGCAGGGCCTCGGGAGCTATCCCATCGTGCTGGCGGGGACGGCGGCGCAGCGCGAGGAGTACCTCCCGGCGGTGCTCCGGGGGGAGTCCCTGGCGGCCTTCGCCATCACCGAGCCCGAGGCGGGGACGGACGTGTCGGCGCTCTCCACGGTGGCGCGGCGCGACGGCGACGGGTGGGTGCTCGACGGCGAGAAGACCTTCATCTCCAACGCGGGCGTGGCGGGTCACTACGTGGTCTTCGCCAACGCCGACCCGTCGCGGGGAAGGCGCGGAATCACGGCCTTCATCGTGCGCCCGGGCGACCCTGGATTCATCTTCCGGGGGGCCATTCCCATGATGGCGGATCACCCCATCGGCACCATCGGATTCGAGGGTTGTCGGCTGGGCGACGAGCGGAGGCTCGGGGCGGTGGGCGACGGGTTTCGCATCGCGATGAGCACCCTGGACGCGTTTCGCAGCACGGTCGGCGCAGCGGCGCTGGGGATGGCGCGGCGGGCGCTCGACGAGTCCCTCGACCGGGTGACGAAGCGGCGGCAGTTCGGGAAGGCGATCGCGGAGTTCCAGACGGTGCAGGGTTACCTGGCGGACATGGCGACGGAGCTCGACGCCGCGCGCCTGCTGGTGTTTCGCGCGGCCTGGGCGAAGGACCGCGGGGCCCCGCGGGTGACCCTCGAAGCGAGCATGGGGAAGATGTTCGCCACCGAGGCGGCGCAGCGGGTGATCGACCGCGCGGTGCAGCTGCACGGCGGGACGGGGGTGGTGCGCGGGGTGGCGGTCGAGCGGCTGTACCGGGAGGTGCGGGCGCTGCGGATCTACGAGGGCACGACGGAGGTCCAACGGCTGGTGATCGCGGGTCAGCTGCTGCCGAAGGGGGCGAAGGGGGAGGCATGAGCTCGGTGACGTTTCCCGAGGTCTTCAACCTGGCGGACTACTTCCTCTTCGATCGATTGAAGGAGGGCCTCGGGGCGGAGGTCGCGCTGCGCTTCGGCGACCGCACCTGGACCTACGCGGAGGTGGCCGCGCGCGCCGAGGCCGTGGCGACGCTGCTGCGCGACGCGGGGCTGCGCCACGAGGAGCGGGTGCTCATCGTGCTGCCCGACCTGCCGCCCTTCGCGTGGAGCTTCTTCGGGGTGTTGAAGGCTGGCGGGGTGATCGCGATGGGCAACCCCGACGCCCCGTCGGGCGACCTCGCATACCTCACGGAGTACACCCGGGCGTCGGTGCTGGTGACGGTTCCGCGGGTGGTGACGGCGCTGCACGAGGGGCTGCGGACGTCGCCGTGGTTGAAGGCGGTGTTCGTGGTGCCCGACGCGGCGACGGGCGACGACCCGGAGGCCGAGGTGGGCTTCGACACCGTGCCCGGGATGCGCAGCGAGACGCTCTCGTCGGCGCTGGCCTTCGTGCAGCGCAGCGGGCGGCGCGCGGAGGTGGTTCCGACGCGGCGCGATGACATCGCGGTCTGGCTGTTCACGAGCGGGTCGACGGGCAAGCCCAAGGCGGCGGTGCACACGCACCGGGACTTCGCGTTCAACACGGAGGTCTACGCGATCGGTACGGTGGGGTACCGGCGCGGGGACATCTGCGTGAGCGTGCCGCGCTTGTTCTTTGGCTATGCGACGGGCACCAACCTGATGTTCCCCTTTCGGGTGGGGGCGTCGGTGGGGATGTTCTCCGAGCGGCCGACGGTGGAGTCGCTGACGGCGGCGATCGCGAAGTACCGCCCGACGGTGTTGACCAACGTGCCGACGATGATCGGCAAGCTGCTGGAGCAGGGCTCCGCGGTGGACCTGTCGTCGCTGCGATTCTGTCTGTCGGCGGGCGAGGCGCTGCCGCCCGCGCTGCTCACCCGCTGGACCGAGCGCTGGGGCGTAGAGGTCTACGACGGCATCGGGTCGGCGGAGATGTTCCATATCTACGTGAGCAACCGGCCGGGCGACGTGAAGCCGGGTTCGCTGGGCCGCGTGGTCGACGGGTACACCCTCAAGGTGTTGCCCACTGGAGCAGCGGGCCCCGGGGCCGCGCCGGTGGCGTCCAACGAGATCGGCGTGCTGTGGGTGGCGGGCGACAGCGTGGCCATCGGGTATCAGGGCGATCGCGACAAGAGCTGGCAGACCTTCCATGGGCGCTGGTGCTGCACTGGCGACCTCTTCCGAGTGGACGAGGAGGGTTACCTCTGGTTCGGGGGGCGGGCCGACGAGCTGTTGAAGGTCTCGGGGCTCTGGGTGTCTCCACTGGAGGTGGAGGATTGCCTGTTGGCACACGCGGCGGTGGCCGAGGTCGCAGTGGTGGGCGTGGAGGTCGACGGGCTGATGGCCTCGCGGGCCTACGTGGTGGCGCGCGAGGGCCACGCGGCGGGAGAGGGCCTGGCGGGAGAGCTACAGCAGTGGGCCAAGGGGCGGCTGGCGCGGCACAAGTACCCCCGGCAGGTGGTCTTCGTGAGCGAGCTGCCCAAGAACGACCGCGGGAAGATCGACCGCAAGGCGCTGCGGGTGTTGGTGGCGGGGTGAGCGAGCCGTAAGTCCAACACTTCGCGGCTCGAGGCTCTCGAGCGACGCGTCGAAGCCCGCGCCGTCTTCACCCCTTCGGCTTGAGCACCGCCAGCATCCGCGCCTTCACCGCGTCGCTGACCCACGCCGGCGCCACCTGCGCCACGAAGGCCTCCGTGGCCTCCTTCGACAGCGCCACCACGCCCGCGCGCATCGAGCGCTTGGTCGCCGCGTAGGCCTCGCGCGGGTGCGCGGCCAGCGTCGCCAGCACCGCCCTCGCCCGCGCGTCGGGCTCGCTCGTCACCTCGTCCAGCAGGCCCAGCGCCAGGGCCTCGGCCGGGCCGTGCAGCCCCGCTCCCAGCAGCACCCGCTCGCGCGTCGACGGCGGCAGCCGCGCGTTGACGATGGCCCAGGTCTTCGGCGGGAATTGCAGCCCCAGCGCCACCTCGTTGAGGCCCATGCGCGCCCTCTCGTCGGCGGCCGACACGCGCCAGTCGCAGCAGAGCGCCAGCACGGCGCCGCCCGCGATGGCGTGGCCCTCCACCAGCGCCACCACCGGCGCCGGGTGCAGGTAGAGCGCCTCGAAGGTCTCCTCCAGCAGGCCCAGGAAGCGCTCCATCCCGCCGAGGTCGAGCGAGGCGACCTCCTTCAGGTTGAGCCCGGCGGAGAAGCACCCGCCCGCGCCGCGCAGCAGCACCGGCGCGTCACCCGCCGCCCGCAGCGCGTCGCGCAGGCTGGTCAGCACCACGGTGCTCAACGCGTTGCGCCCGGCGCCCTCGATCACGATGTCGATCATGACCGCGGGCCATATCACAGGCCCGATCGCTCATGCAGACCCCGCGCAGGCAGAGCCCTGATGGGCGTTCACCGTCGATTGAAGGGCGGTTGCCTCCCATGGGAGGAGCCCGCTCAGAAGGTCAGCACAAACCGTCGCGAGCACCCCGAGACGAGGGAGGCCGCGCGAGACATACGCGGGGTATTTCGAGCGCGGCCGACCGCTGGATCAGAGGGGCGCAGCAGGGTTGTGCTGACCTTCTCAGTCGTCGACCTTCCAGCCGAGACCCGCGACGACCATCGCCAGCCCCAGTGCGACCCCGACGGCGTCCCATCGGTTGGTGCGCATCGCGCCGCCCGAGAGCAGCATCGTGA
>CAIOSS010001175.1 GCA_903860995.1 uncultured delta proteobacterium
GGGTGGGCGCGGCGGCGGCGGCGCGGGCGAGGCCGTCGGCCAGCCCGGAGGGCTCGAAGGCGGAGACCTCGTAGCCGCGGTCCGCCAGCGCGGCGAGCTCCCGCCCGCCGCCCGCGCCGCCGACGAGCACGCGCCCGGCGCGGGGCCACGCGGGGTGTTCGAGCGCCGCCTGCTCCCAGTCGTGGAGCGCCTCGGCGAAGCGCTGCCCGCCGGGGGCGTAGGTGCGCTGGCGGGCGAAGATCGCGTCGGTGATGGGCGCGCGGGCCGACGCGGGCACGCCCACGCGCAAGACCTCCAGCGTCGCGGCCACGCGCTGCGAGTGGGCGAGCTCCAGGGCGCGGTGGGCGCCCAGCAGGGCGCTCGCCCAGCGCGGCACGGAGCCGTTCGGGCCCCGCGCCGGCCTCAACGGATCTCCACCCAGCTCAGCTGGAGCTGCGTCGGGCGCGGCACCCGCAGCCGCACGTAGCGCCCGCGCGCAGCGGGGAACACCGCCCGCCAGGTGTCGAAGGGCTCCACCCGCCGCGCGAGCTCCCGCCAGCGGGCGCGGTCGTCGGAGGCCTCGACCACCAGCGGCACCGCCCAGTCGCGGCAGCAGTCCAGGCGGTTGACCACCCGCACCATCGTCACCTCGCGGGAGGCGCCGAGGTCGAACTCGATCCACGGCGCGGGCTCGGTGAGCGTCTGGAAGAAGATGTTGGGTAAGCCCTCGGAGGTCGCGTCGAAGCCGCGGGCGGTGACGGGTCCGGGGCCCTGGGTGCTGCTGAGCCGCCAGGTGGCGGCCTTCGCGAGCTCGGGCCGGAGCGCCAGGCGCAGCTCGCGCGCCCCGGCGAGGGCGAAGCCGAGGGTGAGGGCGAGCACGGTCCAGCGCCAGGCGCGCTCGCGCCAGGGGGCCAACGGGCCGTCGTCCGCGGGGACGGAGGTGGGCCAGAGCCAGCGCGCGAGGGTCTGCGGGGTCGACACGGGAGCCGTGCATATCGCAGGCGCGGGCCCGACCGGAAGGGCGCGGCGCCGGAATGAGCGCTTGACGCGTCGGCCGTCGAAGGGTTTGTTGCGCCCGGAAAGGCGCTGTTTCCCATTGGGCTGGTTCGTCTGGATCATCGAGAGCGCGCTGTGCCTGGCGGCGAGCTACGCCGCCGCCGTCGCCGTGTACCCCGACCGCTCGGTGCTCGACCGCTTCATCCTCGCGATGGTGGTCGACACGGGGCTCATCCTGCTGGCGATCCACCTGTGCGGTCTCGCCGACCGGCTCAGCGCCGGGCCGCTCGCCCTCGTGGCGACGCTGCTCTGCGCCGCGGTGCTCCTCGCGGCGCGTCGTGCGACGAAGCCAGGGGTGTTCGCCGAGTGCCTGCGCAACGACCTTCGGGCGCCCGCGCGCCTCGTCGCGGACACCGTGCGCGAGCGCGAGGTGGCGGTGGGCACCCTCGTGCCCGCGGCGCTGGCCGCGGCCACCTGCGCGCTGATGGTCTGGTACTACCGCTCCTGGACCTGGGACCCGGTCTGGTACCACGTCCCCAAGACCTCGCTGGTCATCCAGGAGGGCTCCCTCCGGTGGCTCCAGATCCCCAACATCTGGACCCAGGGCAACCCCGCCAACCTCGAGCTCCTCGCGGTCTGGAACTGCATTTTCCCCCGCGACAACCGCTTCGACGACAGCGCGCAGCTCCCCTTCCTGATCGTCGGCGCCGCGGTGGTGGCCGCCTGGTGCCGCCGCGTCGGCGCCTCGCGCCCGCTCAGCGCCGCCCTCGGCGCCGTCTGGATCGCCCTCCCCCCGATCTTCCTCCAGGCGCACTCCACCCACGCCGACGTCGCCTGGAACTCCCTCTTCACCGCCGCCATCTACTTCACCCTCGGCAAGCCCGAGCGCCGCGACCGCTGGGTGGGATTCCTCTGCTGGGGCCTCTTCATCGGCATGAAGTACACGGGCCTCTTCCACATCGCCCTCTGGGGCCCGTGGCTGCTCGGCCGCGCGGTGGTCGAGGTCGCGAATACCCCGCCGGGTAAGCGCCTCGCGCGCACCCTCGACGTGGCCGCCTCCGGCCTCTTCGCCATCGCCCTCGGGTGCTTCAAGTACGTCCAGAACTGGCGCCACGCCCGCAACCCGATGTGGCCCTTCGACGTCACCATCCGCTCGCTGGGACTCCACTTCCACGGCGAGAGCAACCCCGGCGTCGAGTACGGCTCCGGCCCCGACGTGAGCCCCACCTTCTTCGGCGCCCCCAACGCCCTGCACGAGCTCGTCACGTCGTGGTTCAACGACCACCCCTTCTACGCCCCCGACGTGCGCTCCGGAGGCTTCGGCCCGGTCTTCCGCTGGCTGCTCCTCTGGTGCGTGGTGGCCGTCGCCCTCGACGCCGTGCGCGGGCGCAACTGGAGGCGGGCGCTGCTCCCGCTAGGCCTCTTCGTCGAGTGCCTCCAGGTGCCCGTCCCCTACATGACCCGCTTCATCCTCGCGGCCGCCACGGCCTCGCTGGTGTGCACCGCCATCGTGATGAGCGACGTGCGCTGGCGCCCCGTTCGCCTCGCGCTCTCCCTCGCCCTCGTGGGCCTCACCTGGCACGGCTACACCGAAGGCTACCGGGGCTTCATCGTGCACCCGCGCTACTTCGACCGCGCGCGCCGCCTCGACGCCGCCGGCCGCAACGCGCTGCAGCTCGACTCCTTCCTCTGGCCCACCCGCTGGGCCGAGGCGCGGGAGCGCGAGCTGCATGTCGGCGACGTCATCGCCTACGACGAGGGCGTGCACTTCCTCAACGACCTCTTCAACCACGACTTCGGCCCGCGGGTGGAGTTCGTCTCCAGCCGCCTGACCCCCGCGCAGTACATCGCACGCCTCCGCGCCCTGCGTGCGAAGTGGGTCGGCGTCACCCGCGGCACCGCCGCCGAGCAGGCCCTCGTCGAGGCCGGGGGGGAGTTCCTCTTCCAAACCCCGGAC
>CAIOSS010001176.1 GCA_903860995.1 uncultured delta proteobacterium
ACCCGGGCGGGAGGCGCACCGAGCGGGTCACGGCGCGCTGGGCCTCCGCCGCGAAGCCGCCGAGGTCGCGGCCGCGCACGTTGGTCTGCACCACGAGGCGGCGGGAGAGGGACTCGCGGTTGATCACCACGGGCTCGTCGATGACCTCCAGCGTGGCCACGTCGCGCAGCGGCACCGTGGCGTCGCCCGCGATGTGCACCGGGAGGCGGCGCAGGGCGTCGAGGTCGTCGCGCAGCCCGGCCGGGAGCCGCACGCGCAGGGGGTAGCGCTGCCGGCCCTCCAGCACGCTCCCGACGGTGCGTCCGCCGATGGCCTCGACCATCATCAGCGCCTCGTGGCCGTCGGCGCCGAGGCGCGCGGCGGCGTGGCGGTCGATGGTGGCGCGCAGCACCGGCATGCCCTCCACCCGGTCGGCGCGGAGGTCCGTCGCGCCGCGGACGGTGCGCCGCACGCGCGCGATCTCGACCCCGAGGCGGGCCAGCGTCGGGAGGTCCTCGCCGTAGACCTTCACCGCGACGTCGGCGCGCACGCCGCTCAGCAGCTCGTTCATGCGCATCTGGATGGGCTGCGTGAAGCCGAAGCCCACGCCCGGCACCGCGGCGACGAGGGCCGCGCGCATCCGGGCGATGAGGGCGTCGCGCTCGGCTGCCGGGAGGGTCTGCGACGCGGGGCGCAGCATCACCAGCACGTCGCTCTGCTCGACGCCCATCGGGTCGTTGGCGATCTCCGGGCGGCCGGTCTTGCTCACCACGGTGGTCACCTCCGGGAAGCGCAGGAGCACCCGCTCGATGAGGGTCGACTGGCGCACGGACTCGTCGAGGCTGGTCGACGGCTGGCGCACCGTCTCGACGATGATCGCTCCCTCGTTGAGCTGCGGAACGAACTCTGACCCGAGCCCGCGGCCGAGCGCCGCGCTGGCGCCGAGGCCCAAGAGCGCCAGACCCAGGGTCACCGCGGGGCGGCGGAGGGTGGCGCGCAGGAGCGGCTCGTACACCCGCCGCGCGGCCGTCACGATGGGCGACGGCAGGTCCCGGGCGTCGGCGCTGAGCAGCAGCGAGGCGAGGGCGGGGACGAAGGTGAGCGACAGGACGAAGGCCCCCGCGAGCGCGAAGAGCACCGTCAGGGCCATGGGCTGGAAGGTCTTGCCCTCGACCCCCTGGAGCGTGAGCACCGGGAGGTACACCAGCGCGATGATCACCTCGCCGAAGGCCGTCGCGCCGCGCACCTCCATCGCCGACCGCAGCACCACCGCGTCGCGCTCGTCGCGGGTGAGCGGGCGCCCGAGCTCCGCGCGCTCGGCCGCGAGGTGGTGCACGGCGTTCTCCAGCAGGATGATGGCGCCGTCGACCACCAGGCCGAAGTCGATCGCCCCGAGGCTCATCAGGTTGCCGCTGATGCCCAGGGCCCGCATGCCGATGAACGCGGCCAGCATGCAGAGCGGGATCATCGCCGCCGCCACGAGGCCCGCGCGCAGGTTGCGGAGCATCAGGAAGAGCACCCCCGCGACGAGCAGGCCGCCCTCCGCGAGGCTGTGGGAGACCGTGCGCAGGGTGCGGTCGACCAGGGTGGTGCGGTCGTAGAAGGCGTCGATGCGCACGCCCGGCGGGAGCGTCGGGTTGATGCGCCGCACGGCGTCGGCGACCGCGCGCGAGACGACCCGCGAGTTGTCGCCGAGGAGCATGAGGGTCATGCCGACCACCACCTCGCCGCGCCCGTCGCGGGTGGCGGCGCCCTGGCGGAGCATCGGCGCGAAGCGGGTGGTGGCCACGTCGCGCACGTAGATCGGGGCGCCGTCGCGGTGCGAGACGGCGATGTCGGCGAGGTCGTCGAGGGAGCGCACGAGCCCGTCGCCGCGCACGAGCAGCCCCTCGGGGCCGCGGTGGATGGCGCCGCCGCCCACCGCGACGTGGTTGCGCTCGAGGGCGGTGATGATCTCGTCGAGCGCCACGTGGCGCACGGCCATGCGCTGCGGGTCGACGGTGACCTCGTAGGTGCGGAGCTCGCCGCCGAAGGTGTTCACGTCGATGACGCCGGGCACCATGCGGAGGCGAGGCGCGATCTGCCAGTCGAGGATCGAGCGCAGCGCCATCGGGCCGAGGCCGTCGCCGCGCACCTCGAACTGGTAGATCTCCCCGAGGCCGGTGGCGAGCGGGCCCATCTCGGGCACGCCGACGGCGGGGGGCACCTCCGCCCGGATGCGGGGCATGCGCTCGTTGACGCGGTTGCGGGCCACCTGCGGGTCGACGTCGTCGTCGAAGACCACGGTCACCGCCGACACGCCGTAGCGCGAGAGGGAGCGCAGCTCGAGCACCCCGGGGATGCCCCCGAGGGCCATCTCGACGGGCGCGCTCACGAGGCGCTCGACGTCCAGCGCCCCGAGCGAGGGCGCCGAGGTGAGCACCTGCACCTGCACGTTGGTGAGGTCGGGCACGGCGTCGATGGGCAGCGCCGCGAAGGCCCGCACGCCCAGCACCACCAGCAGCGCCACGCCCAGCAGCACCGCGAGGCGGTGCCGGATGCTCGCCGCGACGACCCACGCCAGCATCGGCGCTCAGTCCTCCTCGAGCTCGGCGCGCTCGAGCTCGCCGCGCAGGCTGAAGGCCCCGTGCACCACCACCACGTCGCCGGCCGCCACGCCCGCCGTCACCGGCACCTGGCCCGCCCGCGGGGCGCCCACGGACACCGGGCGCGGGGCGAAGCGCCGCTCGCCCACCTGCACGAAGACCACCGGCGACGACTCGTGGGTCAGCACCGCCTCGGCGGGGATCCACAGGGCCGCGGGGCCCGCGCGCAGCGAGATCCACGCCGCGAGGCTCATGCCGGCACGCAGCGTGGCGCCCACCCCCGCGAGCGGGGCGCGGCACTCCACCATGCGGGTCACCGGGTCGACCAGGTCGCCCACGAAACCGAGCGTCGCCGGGAGCGCCCGGTCGGGCTCGGCCGCGGTGCGCACCTCCACCGCCGCGCCCGCGAACACCGCCGCGATGTCGGCCTCGGGCACCCGAAGCACCGCCCACACCGCGCCGGGCTGGGCCACCGTCGCGACCTCCTCGGTGCCCGTCACCACCTGGCCCAGCGCGAGGGGGAAGGCCAGCACGCGCCCCGCGATGGGCGAGCGCACCACGCTCCGCGACTCCCCGTGCGTCGTGCGCGCCCGCAGCGAGCGGATGTCCGGCTCCGTCAGCCCGAGCACGTGCAGGTGCTCCTCGGCCTCGTGCAGCGTGGCGTTCGCGGCGTCGGCGTCGGCCTCGATGCGCCGCAGGTCCATCACCGCGCCCACGCGCTCGCCCACCAGGGCGCGCTGCCGCGCGAGCGCGTCGGTCGCCTGCCGCGCCCGCGCCACCGCCGTCAGGTACTCCGTCGACACCTGGTGCAGCTCCACGGTGTCGATCTCCGCCAGCGGCGACCCCGCCCGCACGACGTCACCGAGGCTCGCGCGCAGCGCCAGCACGCGCCCGCTGAAGCGCGCCCCCACCCGCGCCACCCGCTGCGGGTCGGCCATCAGGGTGCCGATGACCGGCAGCCGCGCCGCCAGCGCCGAGGGCGCGAGCGTCACCGTGCGCACCTCCGCGTTGGCCATGCCCGCCGCCGTGAGCTCG
>CAIOSS010001177.1 GCA_903860995.1 uncultured delta proteobacterium
GGGTCCCGTCTCCGCGGGCACGGCCGAGCGGGCGCTCGACCTGCCCGTCGGCTCGGCCCTCGGGGCCTACACCGCCCGGGTGCGCGCGCTCGGCAACGCCAGCGCCCTCGACGCGCGCGACCGCACGCTCGCCGGGTGGTTCAACCCCTCGGTCGGGTACCAGACCCGCCCGATGGTGCGCGCGCTCGCCCTCACCGCGGGCGACGAGACCGTGCTCCTCCTCAAGGCCGACCTCGGTGTCGCCGACGAGGCCATCCTCGACGCGGTCACGGCCCGGCTCGGCCCCGCCTTCGCGGGCAAGGTGATCTTCGCGACGAGCCACTCGCACTCCGCGCCCGGCCACACGGTCGCCCACGAGGGCTACGGCACCCTAGGCTTCGGGCCGCTGCGGGCCGAGAGCCAGCGCCGCCTCGTCGACGCGCTCGTCGGGGTCGCCGAGGCCGCCCTCGCGGCTCGCGCCCCGGCGCGCGTCGGCATCGCCCACGACGGGGCCTTCGACCCGACCGACGCGGTCTCGCGCGACCGCCGCCCGGCCAACGACGACCTCCCGCGCGGCCGACGACGCAAGGACAACGACCTCTTCGTGCTGCGGGTGGACGCCGCCGACGGGACGCCCCTCGCGATCGTCCCGGTGGTGGGCGTGCACCCGACGGTGCTCGACTCGGACAACAACCTCATGGCCACCGACGCCTCCGGGGCCATCGAGCGCGCCCTCGAGGAGCGCTTCGACCGCCGCGTGCTGGTGATGCACCTCCAGGGGGCCGCGGGGGACGTCTCCCCGGCGGGCGCCGGGGGCTTCGACTGCGGCGCGGAGTCCCGGGGCCCGGCGCGCTTCTGTTACGACTTCGCCCGCGTCGAGGGCCTCGGGCGCACGGCGGCGGCGATGGTCCATGACGTGTGGCGGCGCGCGGGGGACACGATGCGCGACCGCGTGGCGATGGAGATGCTCACCCGCACCATCCCCCTCGGCACCGACTGGCGCACCTTCACCGTGCGCGACGGCGGCCTCGCGTACGCCCCCTTCGAGCCGGGGCGCGCGCCCGACCGACGGATCTTCGACGACGCCGGGGCGCTGCTCTCGCCCGTCGACGAGTTCAACGCGGCCTTCGGCGCCGGCCTCTGCGGCAGCAGCGACGTGTTCGTCGAGGCCTCGCTCATGCCCGGCACCGCGGGGCTCCCCACCTACGCGTCGTGCCAGCGGATCGAGGCGCTCACGCCGCTGCTGGGCCTGGTGCTCGGCATCCGCCCGGCGCCCGTCCCTCCCAACCGCGCGGCGTGCGGCTCGACGCGCACCGTGGTGAGCGCCCTGCGCCTCGGGGAGCACGTCTTCGTCACGCTCCCCGGCGAGCCCCTCACGCTGCTCGCCGACCGGGTGCGCGCCCTCTCCCCCGCCCCGGCCGACCGCACGGTGGTGGTGGGCTACGCCAACTCCCACATGGGCTACGTGCTCACCGCCGAAGACTGGCTGCGCGCCGGCTACGAGCCCGGGCTCAACTTCTGGGGGCCGCTGGAGGGCGAGCACATCGCCGAGGAGGCCGTCGCGCTCGCGCGCCTCGCGTTCACCCCGCTGCGCGAGGACACCGGCAGCGGGACCACCCGCTGGGTCGCGCCGACCCCCGACGCGCTCCCCCCGGCGGAGGCCTCGGCCCGGGCGGGCGCCGTGCCCGACACGGTCCCCCGGGAGGTGTACGCGCGGCGCTTTCCCGACTGGACGACCGTGGGAGCGCAGCCGCCGGAGCGTGTTGCGCGGCTCGGCGGCGCGCGCTTCACCTGGATCGGCGAGGACCCGCGCGCGGGCACTCCGGTGGTGCGCGTCGAGGCGGAGGCGGCGCCCGGCAGCGATCGATGGTCGCCCCTCGCCCGCCGCAGCGGCCGCGAGGTGCGCGACGGCGACCTGCTCGTGACCTGGACCCCGGTGCCCTTGCAGCGGGTGGGCACCGAGGCTCGGACGCACTACTGGGTGGCCGAGTGGCAGGCCGTTCCGAGCTGGGGCGACGCGCGCCACGACGCCCTGGAGGACCGCCTCGCCCTGCCCACCGGCCGCTACCGCTTCGCGGTCGAAGGCACGGGGTACCGGGTGCAGAGCCGTTCGTTCGAGGTGGTGGGCGCGCCGCTGCGGGTGTCGGCGGTGCGCGCGGGCGCGCGGGTCACCCTGGAGGTGAGCGCGCGGTCCGCGGAGGGCTGGCGGCTGCTCTCGCTGCGCAGCCGACCGGGCGAGGCGCTGCCGCTGCCGCGCGGGCCCGTGAGGGTGGAGTTGGTGCTGGCCGACGGCGCGCGCCGGACGATCGCTGACGTGGCGGTCGACGCGAACGGGCGGGCGAGCGTGGAGCTGGGCGCCGACGCCGCGGCGGTGCGGCGGTGCGCGGTGACCGACCCCTACGGCAACCGCGGCGACGTCGCGCTGGAGTGACGGTCAGCGGGCGACCGCGGCCGCCCACGAGTCGAGCAGGGCCCATGCGCCGCGCAGCGCGTCGAGGTCGGCGCCCTCGGCGATCGCGCAGGCCCCGTCGGCGAGCAGCCACACCGCCACCTCGCCGAGCTCGTCGACGGAGGCGAGCTCCTGGCTCCACGCGATGACCGCGGGCGGCGGCTCGCGCCCGCTGTCGCCCAGCGCGAGGGGCAGCGGCGACGGGTCGCGGCCCGCGATGGCCCGCTGGAGCGCCGCGATGCGCCAGCGCAGCTCCTCGTCGACGCCCACGCGGGCGGCGATGGAGGCGAGCACGGCGACCAGCTCGCCGAGGGTCTGCCACGCCTCGGCGGAGATGGTCACGTGGGTCTCGATGCGGTCGGGCGACGGGGTGCTCAGCCGCGCGACGGCGTCGAGCGCGGGGGTGTCCTCGTCGGGCACGCGGCTGGGCCTCGGGCGGACGGGCGAGGCGCCGCCGTCGTCGTTGGTGGAGGGAGCATCGTCCGGGGCCCCCCGCTGCTCGGGGCGCAGCAACCGTGGGGTGGTCATCGTGGACCAGTCATGGAGCCGACGGGCTCATCCCACAAGCGGCTGCGCGCGCCCGGCGCTCGCGGGCGGCCTGTAGGCGCCGCCCGGAGCGCTCTCACCCCGGCGGGCGACGGATCTCCCGCACCGCGCCCCCGTCGCCCACGAGCACCAGGCTCGCCATGCCGAGGAAGAGCCCCGTGTCGACCACGCCGGGGATGCTCCGGATGCTCGCCTCCAGCGCCGCGGGGTCGTCGATGGGCGCGAAGGCCGCGTCGATGATCCAGTGCTGGTTGTCGGTGACGAAGGGCGCGCCCGAGCCCTGGCGCCGCAGCGTCGGTGTGGCGCCGATGGCACCGAGCCGGCGCAGCGCCGACGGGCTCGCGAAGGGCACCACCTCCACCGGGACCGGCACCCGCGTGCCCAGCCGGTCGACCAGCTTCTCCGGGGTGACCAGCACCACGAAGCGGCTCGCCTCGGAGGCCACCACCCGCTCGCGCAGCAGCGCCCCGCCGAGGCCCTTGGTGAGCGCGAGCGCGGGCGTCACCTCGTCGGCGCCGTCGAAGGCGAGGTCGAGCCGATCGACGTCCTCGAGCGACGCCACGTCGAGGTTCATCCGCCGGGCGAGCGCGTCGGAGCGCGTCGAGGTGACCACCACCCGCACGCGCAGCCCCGCCCGCGCGCGGGCGCCGAGGGCGTGGATGAAGGCCTCCGCGGCGCGGCCGGTGCCGAGCCCGAGCACCATCCCGTCGGCCACCATCCGGAGGGCGTGGCGGGCGACGCGGTCGAGGTCCTGCGGGTCGGGGACGGCGGTCATGGAGGTCACCGGCCCGACAGGAAGGGCAGCCACTGGAACACCCGCTCGGGCGTGCGCTCGACGAGGGGCATGATCGCCGCCCACACCGCGGGCACGTAGACCTCGGTGGCGCCGCGGTCCATCGCCGCCACGATGCCGCGCGCGACGGGGAGGGGGCGCCCGAAGAGGAGGTTCTTGGCGTGGTCGCGGGTCATGGGGGTGTCGACCGGGCCGAGCTTCAGCGTGGTGACCTTCACCCCCGCGGAGTACAGCCGCGAGCGCAGCCCCTGGAGGTACACGTTGAGCGCCCCCTTGGCCGCGCCGTAGGTGTAGTTGCGCGGCCGCCCGCGGTCGCCCGCCACCGAGGTGATCACCCCGACGCGCCCTCCGCGCCGGGACTCCAGGTGGTTGGCCAGCGGGATCAGCAGCGCCACCGCGCTCGTGAAGTTGGTGCGCAGGATGGACTCGGCCGCGTCGAATCCCCGCTCGCTCGCGAGCTGATCGCCGAGGTCGCCGTGGGCGATGAGGGCCCGGTCGACGTGGCCCATCGCAGCCACGGCGCGGGCGATCACGCCCTCGTCCGACGACAGCTCCGCGAGGTCGGCCCGCTCGGTGGTGACCTCCGCCGGGGCGCAGCGCCGCGCGACCTCCGCCAGCTTCGCCGGATCGCGCCCCACCAGGTGCAGCCGGTCGCCGCGACCCGCATGGAGCACCGCCACCTCTGCCGCGATGGCCGAGGTCGCCCCGAGGATCAGCACCCGCTCCATGCGTGGGTCTCCTTCAGATGTTCGTTTGTGTTCATTGGGGTCTTCCGGGCGATGGGCGTCAGCGGACGGCGCCGCGCCGCGAGCGCCGATGCTAACCCGGGCCCGTGATCGCACCCGCGCCCACGATGGCCCCCACGCGATGCGTCTCCGCCTCGGCTGCGTCTCGTCGCGGCGCCCTTCGCGCTACCCTGACGCCCGCGCATCACCCCGCGATGACGAGTGACGCGCTCAGCCGACCTTGCGCGCGGGATCGACCTGCACCCTCGGCAGCACGCCCGAGATGCTCGCCGCCGGGCGCCACGCGGTGGCCGGGACGCCGAAGATGCTCCAGTGGTGGCTGTTGCCGACCGCGATCCACAGCCCGCCGTCGGCGCGGAGCACGACGCACGAGCCGCCGGCGAGGCCGCTGAGCGTCTCGCCCTGCTCGTCGAGGTCGGCCTCGAGGAGGCTCAGCACCCAGGTGTCGACTCGCACGGCCGTGAAGGGCGCGGGCACTCTACGCTGGAGGCTCGTGCAGCGTTGCGGGATCGCCATGGTGGGACTCCTCTTCGGCTGGTTGGGTGACTGCTCTCCCGATCACACTACGGGTCATTCCGGGCGCAGTGCAAACGCGGGCCGGCGTCCACGCGGTGCACCCGACCTCCGATGATCCCCAAGCTGTGCTCGCGCGCAGCCCCGGATGGGACCGGCCGCCGCGCCCGCGGTACATCTCAGCCCAGATGAAAGAGCACCCACGGACCCGGGCCCGCCGCGCTGGCATCGCCCTCGTCCTCGCGCTCTCCGTCCTGCCCGGGTGCAGCCGCACGCGCGCCGTGCGCCCGGAGCCTCCGGACGCCGATGCGCCCACCGCGGCCGTCGCGCCCCTCGGCCCCCCGGCGGTCGCCGAGGAGCTTCCGAGCATCCCCACGAGCGCCGCCGAGGCGCCCCGCGGCAGCGGGCTCGACGACCCCACCGCCTCCGCGTGGCCAGCCGTGGTCCGCTGGGATGAGCGCATGGAGCGCGACTGGTCGACCTTCGTCGCCCGCCTCGGCCGCGCGGTGCAATCGCGCCGCTGCAACCGCCTCGACCGCTGCCTCCGCGACCCGGAGGCCAACAGCCTCTGGGACGCGCAGACCGACGCGCGGCTGCGCCTCGACGCCATCGACTGCGCCGACCTGCCGTACATCCTCCGCGCGTACTACGCCTACAAGCGTCGGCTGCCCTTCGGCTACGTCTCCAACGTTCGCGCCGTGCGGGGCAGCGACGTGCGCTACGCCCTCGGGCTGCGCCCCACGCGCTGGTCGACGTGGCGCGACTCCCGGACGCCCCGCGCGGTCTTCCACAAGGTCGTCGAGCTGGTGCACTCGGGGATGTACCGCACCACCGCGGACGTGCAGCACGGCGACTTCTACCCCGTCGCGGTGCGCCGCGGCGCCCTGCGCCCGGGGTCGATCTACTACGACCCCAACGGGCACGTGCTGGTCGTGGCCGAGGTGCGCGACGACGGCGTGGTGCACCTCATCGACGGGCACCCCGACGGCAGCCTCACCTGGAAGCGCTTCGGCCCGCGCTACGCCATCGGCACGAGCCGCGTGGGCGGCGGGTTCAAGAACTTCCGCCCGCAGCGCATCGACGGTCGGTACGTGGTGCGCGCCACCGACCGGGAGCTCAGCGACGCCGACGAGCGCTCGCAGTGGGACCCGTCGGCCTGGGTGATCGACGGCCGACGCGTGAGCTTCCACGACTGGGTGCGCGCCGCGCTCGCCGCCCCAGGCGCCGCGCGCGACCCGGAGCGCGACTACCAGGAGATGGTCCAGTCGATGTGCCGCGACGTGACCGACCGCGTCGAGGCCGTGGACCTCGCTCGCACCGACGGCCTCACCCAGCGCTCGCACCCCAACTACCTCCCCTGGAACATCTACGGCACCACCGGCGACTGGGAGACCTGGTCCACGCCCTCCCGCGACGCGGCCCTCAGGGTGGTCCTGCGCGACCTCCGTGACACCGCCGCGGCGCAGCCCCCGAGGAGCTCCCTGCGCGCCGCCTACGCCCGCATCTGGCGCGCCGAGGCCGCCACGCCCGCCTGCCGCTTCCGCTACACCAGCTCCGCGGGCGCGCCCGTCGACCTCACCCTCGACGACGTCATCGACCGGCTCTACGCCCTCAGCTTCGACCCCTACCACTGCCCCGAGCTGCGCTGGGGAGCGCCCGAGGGATCCCCCGAGCGCGCGACCTGCGTCGACGAC
>CAIOSS010001178.1 GCA_903860995.1 uncultured delta proteobacterium
TCGGGCCGTCGATCGAGGGCGCTCGCGGTATCGTCGCCCTCGGAGGTCCGGCGGCCCGCGGCCGGACTCCAGGCGGCTGCACCGTTGCCCGCCCCGTCTCTCCGATGCCCCACCTCTCCCCCCCAGACACCCAGCGCGCCCGATCGCCGGCCTGGCCCTGGCTCGCCGCGCTCGCGGCCGTCGTCGTCGTGGCCCTGACGCTGCGCCTGCCGTGGCTCGGCGCGCTACCCAACCCCGCCGGCGACGAGGGCAACTGGACCCTCTTCGGCCTCGACGTGCTCGACGGCCGCGCCCCCCACATGCCGCCTGACGCGCGCTTCGTCAGCACCCTCTTCGCGCGCCTCATCGCCCTCTCATTTCGCCTCCTGGGCGTCTCCTTCGCCAGCGCGCGCGCGGTCCTGGTCGCGGGGCTCACGCTCTGCCTCGTCGCCGCCGCCCTCACCCTCCGCCGCCTCGGCCTCCCTCGCGCGGGCCTCGCCGTCGCCGCGCTGCTCGCGGTGCACCCCTGGTCGGTGCTCTGGAGCCGCACCGTCACGGTCCCCTACGCCCTCGCGCTGGGCCTCTCGGTGCTCGGGCCGCTGCTGGTGCTCCACGCGACCCGCTCCCCCACGGCGCTCGCCCTCGTGCTCGCTGGGCAGTGCCTCGCCCTCGGCGTCCACTTCACGCCGCTCGCGCTGCTCCCCGTCGCCGCGTCCGCGTGGTGGGTGCTCACCGCGCACCGGGCGCTGCTCCGTCGACCCGCGCTCTGCGCCTCGCTGGCGCTCGCCTCGCTGCACCTCGCGCCGGTGCTCCTCGGCGCCGCGGCCGTCGCGCGACAGCAGCACGTCTCGCCCGCGCGATGGATCTTCCACCTGGGCGCGCGGGTCCACGTCTTCGCCCTCACCGTCGTCGGGGGATGGACCGGCGAGTCCACCCTGCGGCACTTCACCGGCGGGGCCGTCGCGCGCCCGCTGGAGTGGGCCCTCGGCGCGCTGGCCGTCGGGATCCTCGCCTTCGCGCTGCGCCCCACGGAGCGGAGCCCCGCCGCCGACGCGCTCGCCCGCCTCGCGCGGGCACACCTGGTCATCGCGCTCCTCGGGCTGCCCCTCCTCCTGGCCTCCGCGCGCCCGTGGAACCTCCCCGCCATCGACGCCGAGCGCTACCTCTTCGCGACGCTCGCCCCCGCCATCCTCGCCCTCGGCGCGCTCGCCGAGGACCGCGCCCTCCGCGCCCGCCTCGTCCCCGCCGCGGTGGCGATCTACCTCCTCGCCGTGCCCACCGGTCGCGCGGCGCGCTTCTTCGTCACAGGTGGTTCACCCGACGCGGGCTTCTACACGCTCGCCGGCGGCGGCGGATACCGCGGCTGGAAGGGCGCCCGCGAGCGCGTCGCCGTCGCCGACCTGCTGCGCCGCGAGGTCGACCGCGCGCGCGCCGGGCGCCCCGCGCTGGTGGTGTTCACCGACTACGCCCTGCACCCGTTGCACTTCGCCAGCCGCCGGGGCGGGCCGTGGAGCCACGACGGACGATTCCCCCTGCCCGACCTCCCCCGCCATCAGCACTTCTTCGTGACCTGGAGCGACGGGCTCCTCGGTCCGGGCTTCGGCCCGCCGGAGGAGCTCGCCCTGCACCGCGGCATGCGGGCCCTGATGCGCTCGGAGCGCTTCCGCGCGCTGCGGCGCGAGCGGGTGTTCGTGCAGCCCGACGGGTCGCCGCTGCTGGAGCTGTGGTCCGCCGAGCGGACTACGGGGTCGCCGGCGGAGTGATCTCCACCGGAGCGATCTCCAGGCGTGCGTCGGCGGAGTTCACCCCGACCGGCGCGATGCGCCGACCCTCGCCCTCGACCTCCAGCGACACGTAGCTTCGCAGCCGGACGGGTCGCATCTCGGGGTCGACCCGCAGCGAGACCTCGTCGCGGAGGATCTCCCCGGCGCGCCACTCGGTGGTCGGGTAGCGCCCGTAGATGGGCGCGTGGCGCGCGACGAACAGCGGCCAGATGGGCTGCCCGTCCACCGGGTCGAAGGACACCACGATGTACACGGGCACCCGCGTGCGCCGCAGCACGCGCCAGTAGAGCACCGCGCGGTAGGTGCCATCGATGGGCACCTGCTCGGCGGGGAGGTCGTAGCCGAGGAGCTCGGCGATGTCGCCGAAGCGGATGTGCAGCGGGTGCTGCATCGGCGGCTCGGCGGGCAGCCGCGCGGCGGTGATCTGCTCGTTGGAGCGGTTGGCCGCGAGGGCGGCGTGGTCGGTCCAGGTGACGAGCCGCTCGCGCAGGTCGGCGGCGACGTCCGGGCGGTCGTCGTAGAGGTTTCGGATCTCGCCGCGGTCACGGCCGATGTCGAAGAGCTCCCAGGTGCCGCGCCGCAGGTCGTGGATGAGCTTGAAGGGCGGCGCGTAGATGGACTTCTGCTCGGACGGGAAGAGCCCGTCCGGAGTGACCTCCGCGAAGAGCGAGCGGCGCCATCCCGACGGCATGAGGGTGCCCGGCGTCGGGTCGTAGAGCACCGGGAGGAGCGAGCGACCGGACACCGGCTCGACGACCTGCCGATTGGCGAAGTTGAGCAGCGTGGGGTTGAGGTCGAAGAGGTTGGTGAGCGCGTGGCGGGGGCCCGGCGCGACGCCCGGCGCCCGCACGATGATGGGCACCCGCAGCGCCTCGTCGTGGAGGTCGAAGGAGTGGTGATAGACCCCGTGCTCGCCGAAGGCCTCGCCGTGGTCGCCGAAGATCACCACCACCAGCGGGCGCTGCGTGGCCAGGGCCTCCAGCTGCGTGAGCACCGGCCCGATGGCCTCGTCGGCGCCGGCGAGCTCCTCGTCGTACTGGTCGACCTGGCGGTGCCCGAAGTCCCGCGGCGCGGTGCGGTCGCGGTACGGGTCGTGGGTCTCCATGATGTGCGACCAGAGGAAGAAGGGCCGCGGGTCGGCCTCGTGCTCGCGGAGGAAGGCCTGGATGCGCGCGATGCTCGGGGCCGGGTCGGGCTTGAACCCGGGCTCCTCCACGACCTGCTGGAAGCCCTGGAAGAAGCCCGCGGTATGGGAGAAGTACGCCGTCGCGGGGAAGGCCGCGGTGGCGTACCCCGCGGTCTCGAGCTGCTCGGCGAGCGTGAGGTTGGAGAGCGCGAGCGGCGGAAACTGCACGTCGTTGCCCCACGCGACGAGCGAGGCGTAGCGGCCCGCCCAGATGCTCCCGAAGGAGCGCAGCGAGCGCGGCGAGGCGCAGTAGGCGTTGGTGAAGCGCGCTGCGCTGAGGGCGAAGCGGTCAATGTTGGGCGTCGTCGGTCGGCGGTAGCCGTAGCAGCCCATGTGGTCGGGCCGCATCGCGTCGATGGAGAGCAGGACGAAGCTCGGCGGGCGCTCGGCCACCTCGGGCGGCAGCGGCACCAGGTGGCCGGTGCTCTCCTCCGCCTCGAGCCGGGCGTCCCGGCCGGAGCAGTTCTCGTCGCGGCCGTTGCCCGGCACGTCGTGGGCGCGCGGCGAGATGCGCGCGTCGCGGTCGTTGCAGTCGCCGCCGTTGAAGACGGCGGAGTAGCCGTCGCCGTCGAAGTCCAGGCTGAGCTGCAGCGTGCGCGCGACCCGCTGCGCCAGCAGGCTGCGGTTGAAGAGCGTCGCCGCGACGGTCTGCCGGGCGCCCAGGGTGAAGGCCGAGGCCACCATCGCCGCGACGGCCACCAGCGAGAGCGACAGCGGGACGCGGCGGGCCAGCGGGGCGTCGCGGCGGACGGTGCGTCGCCCGAGCAGCAGCAGCGCGAGCCCGTTGGCGAGGACGAGCGCGCCGAGGAGCCCGACGGCGCCGAACTCCAGGTTGCGAAACGCGGCCCAGTTGAGGGCGAAGAAGCGCACCGTCTGCCCGGCCACGACGACGGCGGTGACCGTGAACACCACCCCCGGCGACCCGAAGCGGCCGAGGCGGTGGAAGACCCAGCGCAGCGGGCCGGAGACCAGCAGCAGGAGCAGCGCGGCGGCGGCGGCAAATGCGAAGGGCGCGAGGAAGATCGCGAGCGACGCGAGGGACTGCGAGTGGAAGGTGCGGTGGACGGTGTACGAGAGGGGGTAGAGCGGCCCGGCGACCATGCCGACGCCCAGCGCCAGGGCGGCCACGCCCGCGGCGGCGTCGGGGTCGCGGGCGAACCAGCGGCGAGGCCCGCCGAGGGCCCACGCGGCGGCGCGGCAGAGCCACGGGACGGTGCGGGCGGAGTAGAGGATGAGCTCCTCGAGGAGGCCGAGGACGATGCCGAGGCTGAGAAGCGTCGCGGCGCACTGGGCCACCACGAGCAGCCCAAGCGAGGGCTGCAGCGAGCCCCGCGGGGCCCGCGACCAGGCGAGCAGCCCGTCGGCGAGGCCGACGCCCCCGAGCGCGACGAGACCCGCCGTGAGCCCGAGCCCGCGCGTCAGCCGGGGGGTCACGCGCTCGCGGTCTTCTTCTTCATCGCGCCGAGCAGCGACGA
>CAIOSS010001179.1 GCA_903860995.1 uncultured delta proteobacterium
CGCCTCGACGCCGAGCGCGGCCGTGGTCACCGTCGACATCGGGACCATGTACACCGCCTCGGCGAAGGCACGCAGCGAAGCGCCCAGCAGGAGCTCGGTCCGGGCCGCGACGGCCTCCTCTGCGACGCCCTCGGCGGTCCAGATGCGGCGCCACGTGAGGCGGGCGTCCAGGCGGGCGCCGGCGCGAAGGTCGAGCGCCGCGCCGAGCACCCGCGCGGAGGCACGGTCGAGCACGGCGGTCGCGATGGAGCGGTCCCAGCCGGCGCGGTCGGCGCGGAGCAGCCCGTCGCGCTCGTAGCGACCGTTGGAGAGGGGAAATCCCGCGCGGGTCTCCCAGCCCCCGTAGGCCTCCAGGGAGGCGACGGCGCCGAGGTTGAGCCGCGCGAGGCCGCCGTCGAAGAGGAAGAAGCCCAGCGGGTCGACGACGAGCTGCCGTCCCGCGCGCAGGTCGACGCGCCCCCGCGCGAGGCCGGTGACCTCCAGGAAGGCGAAGGGCAGGTCGACCGCGCGGCGGGCGAAGAGAGGCGCGAACTCCGCGGCGCGCGAGCGGTTGAGCTCGTCGAGGCACTGGTCGGTGCCGGGGTCGCAGGCCGAGCCGAAATCGCTGTCGATGCGCAGGCGCGCGCGAAGCCGGACGACCGGCGCGCGGGGGTCGTCGGAGCGCGAGGTGCCGGCGACGGAGAGGGTCTGGGTGAATCGGCGGAGAGAGAGCACCGCGGCGCCGGCCGGGCCGCGCACCTGCCACGACGACGCGGTGGACTCGGCGCGCACCTCGGCGTCGAACGCGTGGGAGCGCGCGGGACAGGCGACGATGCCCAGGGCGAGCGCAGACGCGACGGGTCGGAGGCTACGAAAGGTCGGTGATGCGGCTGCCACCGAAGCGCGCGATGAGTTCGTCGTCGTAGTGGTCGCCGACCGCGCCCACCCGGTGGATGAGGAACTCCACCTCGGCACGCTCGAGGTCGAGGGTGCGGCGCTCGGCCACGACGACCACGCGGTCTTCCTGCACCCCGAAGGAAACCGCGCCGAGGCCGCCGGCGTTGAGCTCGAGGAGCGAGCGAAACAGCGGCAGCGGGTCGCCCCCGGCCATGCGGATGATGGGCGCCACGATGCGCAGCTGGGCCGAGTCCTCCCCCGCCCGGGCCGGTCGAAGGAACACCGCCACCGCCGCGCTTCCGCGCATCAGCGACCAGGCCCGGCTGGGCTCCGGGACGGCGATGCTCACCGTCTCCGGGTCGAGCCCCATGCGGCGGATGACGTCCTCGATCAGGACGGTGGCGTGCGCGAGTTCTTCCTTCGATTGCGATTCATCCACGGCCGCGGGTGCCTCCATCAGATCGTTGCTCCCGACCGCCGCGGATTCGGCACCGTCGGGGGTCGCGTTGTCAAGCCGGGGCGCCGGGCGTGCCCCGGTGGTACACACCACGGTCCCGCGATGCCCACCGTACGCCTCATCGTTCGCTACGACGGTACCGACTTCTCCGGCTGGCAGCGCCAGCGGGGCGTCCCGACCGTGCAGGAGTCCATCGAGATCGCCGCCAGCGTGATGGCCTGCGAGCGTGTCACCGTCCGGGGCGCCGGTCGCACCGACGCGGGTGTCCACGCGCACGGCCAGCTGGCGGCCTTCCGCACCGAGGCCGACATCCCCGACCACGGGTGGCGCCTCGGGCTCACCGGGCGCCTGCCCCGCAGCATCGGCATCACCGACGCGCGCCGGGTGCAGGACGACTTCGACCCGCGCCGCGCCTCCGCGGGCAAGCGCTACCGCTACCTGATCATCTCCTCGCCGCACCGCGACCCGCTGCTGCGCGACCGCGCCTGGCACCTCTGGGGCGAGCTTGACGTGTCCCTGATGCGCCGCGAGGCGGAGGCGCTCGTCGGGAGCCACGATTTCGCGGCCTTCCGCGCCGCCGACTGCGAGCGCGAGACCACCGTCCGCACGCTCTTCCGCGTCGACGTGATCGACCGCTTCCAGGGCCGCGACGACCTCATCGCCGTCGAGGTCGAGGGCACCGCCTTCCTCAAGAACATGGTGCGGGTAATCGTCGGAACGCTCGTGGACGTCGGCCGCGGGCGCCTGCCTCCCGGCACCGTCCGCAAGCGCCTCGCCGACCACGACCGCACCCTCTCGGGCATGACCGCGCCCCCGCAGGGCCTCTACCTCGACGAGGTGTTCATCAAGGACGAGTGGCGCGTCGACGACGACCCGCTGCGCCCGTGCCCCGCCTACGCGTGGAGGTACCTCCAGCCCGACGTCGCGGTGACGCCGTGAGTCGCGTCGCGCTCGCCCTCGCCCTCGCCGCCGCGCCCCTGGTCGCACGGGCCGACCCCCCGGCGCCGAAGGTGTGCATCGCCGTGGCCGGCGACCCCGACGAGGCCGTGCGCACGCTCGCACGCGAGGCCGAGGTGACGCTTGCGAGCTCGTCGAGCTGGCGCGTGGTCGCCGACGCGAGCACCCGCGACGCGCTGCGCGGCGAGTCGCCGACGCTCCCCGACCAGGCAGACCGCGCCGTCGCCCGCCGCGCGCTGCGCGCCAC
>CAIOSS010001180.1 GCA_903860995.1 uncultured delta proteobacterium
AGTCGTTGTCGTCGGTGCAAGCGAGGCCCAGCGCCTGGCAGGCGCAGCGACCATCGTCGCCGCACAACATCTGCCCGCAGCACTCGAGGGAGCTGGCGCAGGTCGCGCCCTGGCGGTGGCAGCACCGGCTGCTCACGGGCGTCGGTCGGCAGTCGAAGCCCGAGCAGCACTGGGACGCGATGGTGCACGGCGTGCCCGGCGCGTTGCACGCGGCGCACGACCCGTTGCTGCAGCTGAGGGGCGCGCTGCACGCCTGGCCCGCGCAGCAGGCGCGGCCGAGCGAGCCGCAGGTCGCGGCAGGCATCGCGCAGGCGCCCGCGGTGCAGACGAGCGGCGCCGTGCACGCGCTGCCCGGGCAGCAGACCTCGCCCATCGCGCCGCAGCGGTCGGGCCGACGGCACAGGCCCGCGGTACACTCCGAGCCGCGCTCGCACGCGCGGCCGTTGCAGCAGGGCTGGTCGACGCCGCCGCACGCCGCCGGCACGCGGCAGCTGCCGCTGCTGCACTGGAGGCCCGGCTCGCAGCGCCCGTCACAGCACGGTCCGTCGGCCTGGCCGCAGGCCGAGCAGTTGCCGCCCACGCACGCGCCGCCGCTGGCGCAGAGGTCGCCTGCGCAGCAGCGCTGGCCGACGGCGCCGCACTCGTTGCCGCGCTCGCAGAGCCCGTCGCGGCACAGGCCGCCCGCGCAGCAGTCGGCGGAGGTCTCGCAGAGGCCGCCGACGTCGACGCAGCACCGGCCCTCGTTGCAGCCGTAGAGGCCACAGCAGTCCAGCTGGCTGGCGCAGCTTGCTCCCGCGAGCCCGCAGCAGAGGCCCTCCTCGCAGGCGAGGGTGCGGTTGCACGCGCGCCCGCCGCAGCAGGGCGAGCGGGACGAGCCACACCGCGGGTCGACGCCGAGGTCGAGGCCCTCGGGCACGTCGTCCTCGAAGCCGGCGTCGGGGATCGAGGGGATCTCGCCGCGAGAGCACCCGAGCGCGCTGAAGAGCCCGAGGAGGAAGACCGCGCGGACGAAGAGGCGAAGCATCGGGCGAAGGATGCCAGAGCCCTGCACTGGTGGCGATCAGCGCGCGCGCACCGTCAGCAGCCACGGCGTCGGGCCGGGCGCGGGGTGCCCGGGCGCGCCGGCGAGGTAGAAGCCCGTCGAGGGACCCCCGTCGAGGTTGAGCGCGACCTCGCAGCCGTCGCGGTCGCCGGTCGGGGACGGGCCCGCGAGGCGGCGCGCGAACCAGAGCAGACCGGGTCCGCGGAGGGGGGCATCGAGGTCCCAGGTCAGGACGAGGTCGAGCGTGCGGCCCGCGTCGCGCACGCACGCTGCGGTGCGGGGGTAGCGCCGCCCGTCGTCGCGGTGGACGCCGACGATCCGGCCCACTTCGACCAGCCGCGGGCCGCACTGCACCGCGAGCTCGCCCGCGAAGTCCTCGGGGAAGCCCTGCGCGGCCTCGACGCTGGCGCGTCCCGTGCGGACGGCGAGCACCCCGGTGCCGCCGCGCGGTGCGTAGCGCCCCAGCACGTCGCCCGCCGAGAGGAGCAGCCCGCTGGGGGAGTGGTCTGGCTCGAAGAAGCCACCGTTGACGGCCGCGCGCACCCCCGGGGCCGCCGCGAGGCCTGCGACCGAGTCGTCGGGTGAGCGCCCGACCCGGAGCGACCAGCGCGCGAGGTCGAGGCGCAGCACGGTCCACACCAGCCGCGACGGGGCCTCGTCGAACTGCGGGTCGACCTGCGTCCAGGTGAAGCCCGGCGAGACGGTCGACCACACGACCACCGCGGGCGCCGGCGCGACCGACTCGACCACCCGCGAGGCGGGGCGCACGCGGCGGGGCGGCGCGCGGCGGGTGCAGGCCGCGAGCGCGATGGCGATGGCGACGAGCCGCGCGGTCACTACGGGAGCGTGCGGAGGCGCTCGAGCATCAGCAGCGCCGTGAGGTTGCGCATATTGTAGCCGTACTGCATCGCGGCATCGCGGAAGTCCGTCGCCTGGGGGTCGCCCATGTTGCGCCAGATCGAAGGGTGGATGCCGTCCTCCTCGAGGCCATGCGCGGGCAGGTCGTGCATGGGCAGCCAGTAGTCGAGCAGCGGGACGTTGCGGGCGCGGGCGACCGAGCGGATGGCGTCGTTGAAGGCCGGGACGCGCGCGGCGGGGGCCGCCTGGTCGTTGCGGTCGGGGATCGTCGAGACCACCGGGACGGCGCCGCTCTCCTCGATGATCGTTACGATGCGCGTGAGGTTGGCGGCGTACTGCTCGAGGGGGGTGCGATCGAGGTCGTTGGTGCCGATCATCACGATGCCGTAGAGCGGGCGCGTGGCGGCGAGCTCGCGGCGCAGCGGGCTGTCGGGCTCGCCGTCGAGGGGCTGGCCGGAGACCCAGCCGCCCATCGCGCACGCGCTGTAGCGGCTGAAGCTGGTGCGGTTGTCGGAGAAGCGCACGCCGTTGAAGTAGGTGATGGCCGGCTGCAGCCAGCGGTAGCCGGCGAGGTCGTAGAAGCCGTCGCCGATGTCCTGGAGGAACCCGCCGGCCTCGGTGATGGAGTCGCCGATCTTGGCGAACACGTTCGGGCGGTTTCCGCGGCTCAGACCGTCCGCGCGGAGGGCGCGCACCCGAGCGGTGGTGGCCTCGTCGAAGGCGGGCAGCGCGCGCGCGATGGAAGCGGGCACCGTGCCCGGCATGACCGGACCGACGTCGACCGGGGGCCCCGCGTCGGGCGTCACCACCGGGCGGTCGGCCGGGCCGACCGGGGCGTCTTCGCCGGGCTTCACGGGCACGTCTTCGCCGGGCTTCACGGTGCCCGCGTCGATGGGGTCGCCCCCGTCGGCCGGGCGGAGGGTGAACACCGGGGCGGAGCACGCGTCGAGGGCGAGGCCAACCGCCAGACCGAGGGTCGCTAGGACGATCGCGCGCGTGGACATCGTTGACCGTACCGTACCACCGGGGGAGCGCTACGACCCGGGCTTGAAGAGCACCGTCTGGACGGTCTTGAGCAAGGTCACGGCGAAGAGGGAGAGCGAGCGACCCTGGATGTAAAACAGGTCGTAGGAGAGCTTCACGCGGGTGTCGTCGACGGACGCGCCGTAGCGGTAGTTGACCTGCGCCCAGCCCGTGAGACCCGGGCGGATCTGGAAGCGCAGGGCGTAGTAGGGAACCTCGCGGCTGAGCTGCGAGACGAAGACCGCCCGCTCGGGGCGCGGGCCGACGAGGGACATGTCGCCGCGCAGGACGTTCCAGAGCTGCGGCAGCTCGTCGATACGGGTGCGGCGGAGGAAGCGGCCGAAGGGAGTCACCCGGTCGTCGTTCTGCGTGGCCCAGCGCGGCCCGTCCTTCTCGGCGTCGAGGCGCATCGAGCGGAACTTGTAGATCGTGTAGGGGACCTCGTCCTTGCCGACACGCTCTTGCGAGTACAGCGCCGGGCCGGGCATCGTGGCCTTGATGCCGACGTACGCGAGCAGCCAGAGCGGCCACGAGAGCGCGGAGAGGGCCAGCGCCACCAGCACGTCGAACACCCGCAGCAGGTTGCTCAGCACGGGGTTGGTGTCGCGCGTGAAGGCCGCGACGCGAAGGAAGTAGAGGTCGTCGACGAGGTGAAGGGGCACCCGCCCGGAGAGCCCCTGGTAGATCGAGCCGAGCTCGTGGACGTGGATGCCCTCGCCCTTGAGGCGCAAGAGCTCTTGCGCGGCCTGGGCGGGGAGCTGGTCGAGGTTGGCCACGAGGAGGTGCTTCGCACCGGCTACCTTCAGCGCGGTCGCGCACTCCGCCAGCGGGGAGACCGGCGCGGGCGTCGGGGCGTTCAGCGGGTCGAAGATCATCGACGGGCGACCGACGGAGATGATGCCCACGACGGAGAAGGGGCTCTCGGGGTTGCGGGCGAGCTCCTCGACCACGTCGTCGGGGATCTTCGCGCCGGTCACGATCAGCGCGCGCTCGGGCGGCTCCCGAAGCTCGATCACCCGGGAGAGCGCGACCCGGGAGAGGCAGGTCCCGAGGGTGAGGAAGACCGCGTGCAGCCCGAACAGCCGCCGCCCGAAGCCCCAGCGCGGGACCACGAAGCTGGACACCGCGAGCACGATGGCCGCGGTGGCCACCGCGCCGACGCCGCGGAGCAGGTTGGGCAGCCGACGGAAGTCGAGCCGCAGGTTGTAGAGCTCGAAGACGTAGAAGGTCAGCAGGTGCACCGAGAGCGCGATGAGGGTCGCGCCCTTCCACTCCCGCACCAGGATGGTGAGGAGGGAGAAGCCCGAGCCGATGCGGGTGGCCGTGGCGGAGGCGGCCAGCGCGGTGAGCACGGTGAGGCCGTCGAGCGCGGCGAGGGCGAGGGTTTTGCGGGAGATCAGTAGGCTGGACAAGGCGGTCACGATCCTACGGCGTGTGGAGCCCCCGGCGCGAACCGCAAGTGCCTCAACGCCCCCGGCGCAAGATCACCGTCGCGTCGACCTCGTCGCCTCCGGTCACTTCGTCGACCCGGAGGCCCCGCTTCGCCGCGGCCGCCGTGAGGTCCTGGAGGGAGCGAACCCCCCACGCGGCGTCGGCCGCGCAGAGCGCCGCGTCGAGGGCGTCGAGGCGCGCGACGCGGGGCGCCCCCACCCGCAGCGGGCCGTGCACCACGAGCGGTCCGCCGTCGGGCAGGAGCACCCGCGCGCACGCGAGGAGCCCGACGGTGACATCCCAGTGTGCCGCGTGCAGCAGGTCGACCGCGAGGATGGCGTCGGCCTCGGAGAGGGGCCACGGGGCATCGCCTACGTCGAGCTCCAGGGGCATATGCACGTTGCGCAGTCGGCTGGAGAACACCCCCGCGGCGAGGCTCGCGCGG
>CAIOSS010001181.1 GCA_903860995.1 uncultured delta proteobacterium
CCAGTCGCCCGCGCAATTGTCGAGGAAGTTGCCGAAGCCGTACCGCAGCCGCCGGAGCAGGGGCGGGCCGCCGCTGAAGGACACCATCGCGGCCTCGTCGGCGTTGTTGACGCTCAAGGGCGCCGCGGTGCGCCACGCCGTGGGGAACGTGAAGCGCACCCAGTCGATGGCGGCGAGCGGCACGTAGAGGGCGTCGCGGTGCGCGACCAGCGCCGCGGTGGCGACGCCGGGGGCGACCAGCGCGGCGGCCACATCGGGCCTCGTCCAGGGCACGCCAGACTGGTTGAAGTTCGTGATGCCCGAGTCGAAGACGAGGGTCCAACCGCCGCCGTCGGTGATCATGTCGCAGCGGACGGAGCCCGGCGCGCCGGATCCAGCGCCGTCGAGGTCGACCGTGTACTCACCGCTCACCAGCGAAGGGTTGCGGGTGAGCAGCTCGCGGCAGTCGCGGGCGAGGCGGCAGGTGCCCGCGGCGCAGAGCCGATCGCTCGCGCACGCGACGCCACAGGCGCCGCAGTGTGTGTTGGAGGTGGACGTGTCGACCTCGCAGCCGTTGGCCGCGATGCCGTCGCAATCACCGCGACCAGCGGCGCAGCCCGCGACAACGCAGGCGCCCGCAGTGCAGCCCGCGACGGCGCTGGGGAAGGCGCAGACGGTGCTGCACGTGCCGCAGTGGCTGACGTCGCTGGCGAGGTTGAAGCAGGTCGAGCCGCAAAGCGTCTGCCCCGTCGGACACACCGGACCCGTGTCGACGGGAACATCGACGGGAACATCGACCGGGACGTCGACCGGGACGTCGACCGGGACGTCGACCGGGACGTCGACCGGGACGTCGACGGGAACGTCGACGGGAACATCGACCGGAACGTCGACGGGAACATCGACCGGAACGTCAATGGGCACGTCGACCGGGACATCCACCGGGATGTCCACGGGCACATCGACCGGGATGTCGGCAGGAACGTCCATCGGCACATCGACCGGGATGTCCACTGGGACATCAACCGGGACGTCGTGGCCCGCATCGAAGGGCACGTCGACCGGGACGTCGACCGGGACGTCGACCGGGACGTCGACGGGCACGCCCACGTCGCTCGTGAACACCAGGTCGGGGTTCCCCAGCCCGCAGCCACCCAGCAGCGCGAACGCGCCAATCCACCTCGCCCGACCGTGGCTCCGACCTACCCTCATGGTCTTGGCACGGTAGGGAACCTTCCGATCGATGGCAACGACCAATCCGCCCGCCATCACGCCCCCGGCGCCGGTCGATCAATGAGAGCGGGCGGCCCTCGCGAGGGCCAGCAGCGTCTCCGGCGTGTTGCGCGAAGGGTCTTCGAGCACCTGCTCCAGCAGCCCCGCGAGGAGCAGCCCGAGCGCGCGCGACGGCTCCATCCCGAGCGCGCCCATCAATGCGTTGCCGTCGATGGCGAGCTCCCCCATGGAGAGCGGGACCTGCGATGCCAGCGCCGCGTCCACGCGGGCGCGGAGGCCCCCCAGCGCCGCCTCGCCGTCCACCGCCGCGGCGACGTCGAGCACCGGCCCCGCCGCCGCGCGCCCCACCCCGCGCAGCCACCGCCGCACGTCGGCGTCGCTCCAAGCGCCGGGCGCCGCGAGCGGCAGCGCGCGCCGCAGCGCGACCACCGTCGCCCGCTCCTCGTTGGAGAACTTCGTCGTCCGGAGCCAAGCCTCCAGCAGCCGCGCGTCGACCGTGTAGAGCAGCGCCGCGAGGCGAGACGTGGCGGGCGGCGGGCACGCGTCGACGGCCCGCAGCGAGCGCTCCCAGGCCGTCGGGTCGTGCGTCGGCGCCGTGAGCGCGGGGATGTTCACGCCGAGGATGCCCGTGCGCGCCATCACGGCGAAGGCGCGCGACGGCGACGGGGCCTTGAGGGCCTTGAGCCACTCTTCGCGCACCCGCTCGGGCGACACCCGGCGCAGAACCCCGAGCGCGCCGGGGATGGCCGCCTCGGTCGCGGGGTCGAGGTCGAAGCCGAGCGAGGCGGTGAAGCGCGCGCCGCGCAGGACCCGCAGCCCGTCCTCGCCGAAGCGCTGCGCGGGGTCGCCCACCGCGCGGAGCACGCCCCGGCGGAGGTCGTCGAGGCC
>CAIOSS010001182.1 GCA_903860995.1 uncultured delta proteobacterium
CCGGGCCGGTGACGGTGCGCGCGTGGCGGGTGGCCCCCGAAGGCGTGGCGGTCGGCGCGCCCATCGAGGTGCGCGACACGGCCTCGGTCAACCTGCACGAGGTGCTCGTCGAGGGGCTCGCGTCGGGCGTGCGGTACCACTACCAGGTCACTGGCCCGGGCATCGCGGCCGCCGAAGGGATCTTCAGCACGGCGCCGCAGCGCGCCGAGCCCTTCCGCTTCCTGCTGTACGGAGACACCCGCAGCCGGGAGAGCTCGCACGCCGCCATCGTGTCCGCCATGCGCCGCGAGGGCGCGGACTTCGTCGTGCACACCGGCGACCTCCTCGCCGACGGCCGCGTCGAGCGCCAGTGGAACGACTTCTTCGCCATCGAGCGCGACCTGCTCCGCAACACGGTGTTCATCCCCGTGGTGGGCAACCACGAGCTGCGTAACTCGTCGCGCATCGGCATCGAGAACTTCCGCCGCTACGTGAACTGCCCGCCCCCCGACGCGCCGCGGCCGGAGCTCGACTACGTGGTGCGCTTCGGCAACGTGCAGATGGTCCTGGCCAACGCGTACGACGACTGGTCGTCCGCGCCGATGCGCACCTGGCTGGAGGATCACCTGGCGCAGGCGCGCCGCGAGGGCCCCGACGACTTCCTCCTCGTGGTCACGCACTGGGGCATGCACTCCTCCGGTCCCCACGGGGAGAACCGCTCGCTGCGCGCGGCGGGGCTGCCGGAGATGTTCCGCCGCTACGGGGTCGACCTCGTGGTGGCCGGCCACGACCACGTCTACGAGCGCGGCGAAGAGCGCGGGCTGCGGTACATCGTGACGGGCGGCTCCGGGGCGCCGCTCTACACCCGCCGCACGCAGCACAACTACACCCGCGTCTTCGCGGCGCAGCACCACTACGTGCGCGTCGACGCCGACGCCGAGAAGCTCGACCTCACCGCGGTGCGCCCCGACGGCACCATCCTCGACCACTTCACCATCCGCCACCCGCGGGTCCGCGCCCGCCTCGGCGACGTGGCCCTCGCCGCCGACGTCACCCCCGCGGTCCCGGGTCCGTCGGTCACCGAGGAGGTCGGCGTCCCCGGCTCGGCCACCTCGCGGCACCGCTCGTCGAGCCGCCACCACCGCGACGGGTCGACCCGCCACCGCCGCCACGACCGCCTGCCGCCACCGCCACCGCCGCCGCCCGTCGTCGCCCAGGCGCCCGCCCCGCGGACGCCGCCCATGGGGCTCGACCCCGAGCCCCGACACGCGGCGCTCCACACCCACGCCCACCGCTCCCGGCGGGTGCAGCCGCACGGCTGCCTCTGCGCCTACCCCGGCGTCGCGTCGCGCAGCGAGTTCGGCTTCGGGCTCATCGCCTTCGGGCTCTGCGCCATGGGCCTCGGCGGGCGCCGCTCGCGCCGCGCCTGAGCGCGCAGGGTCAGGGCAGCGTGGTGTCGACGACGATGGTCGCCGCCGCCGTGGTCGCCACGTAGAGGTAGTAGGTGCCCGCGTCGAGGGTGAGGTCGAAGCCCTGGGAGGTCGCCGTGCTCTTGCTGTTGCACTGCCGAAACGTCGCCTCGTCGCGGCAGCTGCGCGCGGGGAAGTCGTAGCCGAAATTCACCGACACCCCGTCGGGCACCGTGAAGCGCGCCGTCACCTGGCCCCGCCGCGCGACCCGCAGCGCCACGACGATGTCCGGGCCGCCGCGGCCGTCGCAGCCCGACGACACGTCGTTGCGGGCGCCGCAGGTGCTCACCACCGTGCGCCGCCGACCCGTGGCGGTGATCGTGATCGGGTTGGAGCAGTTGTCGCCGCCCGCGAGCGCCGAGGCGCAGGTGGCGCAGCCGTCGGCGGTGCAGCCCGCGTAGGAGAGGCACGCCCCGGCCCCGGTGCCGGGGCAGAAGGCCACCGGCGCGAAGGCCGTACACGCGCGGCAGGAGGGCCCACCCGCATCGACAGGCGGCGGCGAGCCCGCGTCGACGGGCGGCGGGGGCGGCGGGGGTGAGCCCGCGTCGAGGGGCGGCGGGGGCGGCGATCCCGCGTCGAGGGGCGGCGGGGGCGGCGTGACCGGCGCACCGGCGTCCGCGGAGGGAATACCCGAGTCGGTATTCGCGGTCCGGGCGCCGCTGTCGACGGCGGGCGATACGCCCTGGTCGACGGTGGCGCTTCCGCCGGCGTCGGCGGCGCCGGGGAGGTCGAGCGCGTTGCGGTCGACCGAGCCGCAGGCCACCAGCGAGAGCAGGGCACCAGGAGCCAACCAGCGGAAGCTTCGCATGGGGGGCATTGTAGATCGGTCGGGGCGGTCAACGCACCGGTGGAGGAAATGCCGTGGTGACGCCGCGGGCGTCAGAGGCCCAGCCGGCGAAACTCCACCGCCGAGGTGAAGTCCGGGTCGACCTCGCCGTCGCGGGAGGTCATCCGGGCGACCTCGCCGTAGCACTCGACCAGCCAGAGGTACTGGATCTTCCGCACGCCGGGGCCCGCGGCGAACATCTGCGTGAGCTCGATGCGCAGGCGCAGGGCGTCGGTGAAGGTGAGCTCCGGGAGGCGCACGGTGCCGCGCGCGTCGACCACGAAGGTGTACCGGTCGCGCGACGCCACGGGGGTGCCCTCGACCTGCGCGTCGCGGGTGGTGGAGTCAGCCGTCCAGGTGGTGCCCAGGGTCAACGGGAAGCGCAGCACCGGGACGCCCGGCTCGTAGGGCACCACGGTCATGGTGGACTCGCCCGGCGCCACGAGGCCGAGCAGCTCGACGCGGTCGTCGCCCGCCCGGTACACGCCGAGGTTGGGGCTGCGCGGGTCGAGGCGCGAGGCGTACTGCGCCGACGGAAAGCGCGACTGCCACCACTGGCCCGCGCTCGTCGAGAGGGAGAGCGTGACGGGCTCGCCGGTGCGGTCGGCGAAGTCCCAGGTGCGGGTGCCGTCGGGGTTGGGCGCGCCGCGCGGGGCGACGTTGGCGAGGGTGTTCGGGGGGTTGATGCGGTAGCGCACCTCCACCCCGGGGACGAACACCACTTCGCTGCGGGCGATGGTCCCGTCGCGGTTGCCGCGGCACGAGGTGACCGCGCCGCCGTCGGGGATGGTCACGAAGCCGCCGCCGTCGGGGGAGGGGTTGCCCTGCGCCTCGGGGCCCGCGGCGCAGGCCGGGAGGCCCGCCGCGAGGGCGAGGGCGAGGGCGAGCGCGGGGCGCGGGCCTAGAAGCGCCATGCCATCACCGCGTGGAGGGCGTGCGCGGCGGAGGCGCTCAGGCGCCGCGGGGCGTTGTCGAAGCCCGAGAGCGGGAGCAGCAGACCGTAGTCGACGCGCATGACGAAGCCGTGCTCCTGTTCGTAGATGAGCCCGAGGTCGGTCTCGACCCCGAGCGGCGCCCTGCCCGATGGGGTGCTGTTGGGCTCCATCGCGACGCTGCCGATCACGGCGGCCTCGGCGGTGAGCATCGACCCGAGGCGGTAGCGAACCATCGGCCGCACGTACCACGCGTCGGTGACCGCGCCGATGAGCCGCCGCCACATGATCAGGTCGACGCGGTAGTTGGGGCTGAAGCGGAAGTTCTGCACGTTGACGTCGCGCGGGGTGCGCGTGAGGTCGAACTGCAGCCCGTCGAGGTCGCCCGGGCGGCCGCTCTGGGCCACCGGGCGCGCGCCGAAGCCGGGGCGGTCGTCGCCCGAGGCGAAGCCGAACTCCACCCGCGCGAAGAAGCGGTCGCCGCCGCGGTAGTCGGCGCGGAGCACCCCGCCGTACTGCCGACCCGTGACGGAGAGGTTGAGCATGGCCGCGGGGTCGAGGGAGGCGTTGGCGATGCGGAAGCCCACCATCGCGAACTCGCCCTCGACGCTGAAGCGCCCGAGGTCGGCGCGCACCCAGGCGTCGCCCACGAAGGCCGAGAGGTCGCGCACCAGCGCCGTGCGTGCGGAGGGAACATCCCCGGCGGAGACGTCGTAGGACTGCCAGCGGTAGCTCCCGACGAGGCCGAACTCCAGGGTGTTGCGGGCCGCGCGCAGGCGGCGGTTGCGGGTGGCCGGGGAGTTCCAGCGGGCGATGGAGAAGGCCACGGTGTGGACGTCGTCGCGGGGGTCGAGGTCGAAGGCGGGGCGGATGTCCGGGCGCACGGCCTCGGAGGAGGGACCCGTCGCGCTGATCTCGTAGAGGGCCGTCCAGAGCAGGCCGGCCAGCGGGGTGGTGAACGCGATGCGGTCGCCGATGTCGCCGTCGTCGTCGTCGAGCCCGTTGCCCGCGTTGAGGAAGAACCCGGTGCCCCAGTCGACCAGCGCGCCCATGCGCCCCGCGGTGAGCACCCCGAAGGGGAGCAGCACCTGGCCGTACACCTGGCGCACGTCGATGGGCTGGTCGGGGCCGCGCTGGGTCACGCTGCCGCCCGCGAGGTCGCCCGTGGGGAGCGATCCCAGGCGCAGGTTGTCGAGCACGTGGGCCCGCGCGTGGATGGACACGCCCCAGCCGACCTCGATGCCCAGGTCGACCCGGAGCCGCAGGTCGGCGTTGGTCTGGGTGTGCGAGGCGCCGTCGTCGACGTAGGGCGTCGGCCAGACCGAGGGGAGCGTCGGCGTGGGGCCGCGGCCGAGGTCCCAGTGGTGCCCGAGGTCGGCGCGGGCGCGCAGGAACCCGGTGAGCCGGAAGCGCGTGTCGGGCGTGTCGGCCGTCGCCCGAAGCGGGTCGGCGATGGGCGTGACGCCGGGCGCGTCGCGGTAGGGCTCGCGGTCGACCGCGCGAAGCTCGTCGCCCCCGGGGCGCGGGGTGACCGCCGGGCGGGGCTGGGCGCCGGCCGGGGAGACGGCGAGGGCGGCCGCGGCGCAGCACGCCAGGGGGGGGAGGATGTTGCGGCGCAACATGGGGCTCACCGCGGTCCCCCGGGGGTGCCGTCGAGGAAGGCGAGCACCTCGCGGCGGGTGACGCCCGCGGCCTCGATCATCGGGAAGTGACCCACCGCGGGGATGACCGCGAGGCGCGCGTCGGGGAGCTCGCGCGCGAGGCGCTGGCCGTGGCGCAGGAGGGCGACGTGGTCCTCGGCGCCCCACACCAGGAGGGAGGGCTGGGTGACCGTGCGATAGCGGGTCTGGAGCTGGAGGAAGCACTGGCCGCGCGCGGCGGCGAGGGCGGCGCGGGAGGTGCCGGGGCGGTCGAAGCTGCGCTCGATGGCGTCGACGAGCTCCTGCGAGACCACCGACGGGTCCTCGAAGGCCAGCGGGAATCGCTCGTCGGGGCGCTCGTGGTAGAAGCCCGAGAAGAGCATCTCCCCGACGCCGGGCAGGCGCGCCCAGCGGAAGAAGGGGGGGATCTGTTCGTCGTAGATCCAGGCGCCCACGAGCACGACGCGGCGCACCCGGTCGGGGTGGTCGAGGGCGAGGGCGAGGGTGACCGAGCTGCCCCAGGAGTGGGCCACCACGTCGACGGGGCCGTGGGCGCCGACGGCGTCGAGCACGTCGACGAGGTCGGCCGCGAGGGCCACCGGGGAGTAGTCGCCGTCGCCGCGGGACGACCAGCCGAAGCCCGGGAGGTCGACGTTGATGGTGCGGCGGCGGTCGCGGAGCGCGGGCTCGAGCGGGCGCCACACGTCGTGGTTGGAGGCGAAGCCGTGCACGAGGAGCACCGGGGTGGACGGGCCCTCCGCGGGGCCGCGCACCTCCGTGTAGACCGCGCGACCGGAGCGGGTGTGCACGTAGCGGGCGTCGGGCCCGAGGCGGGCGCCGAGGGACTCGCCGGGCTGCTGGAACGACGCGCAGGCGGGGAGCGATGCTGCGATGCAACAGAGGCGGAGGGCGAGGGCCTTGCGGGGCATCACAGGCTCAGCCGGCGAAACTCCGCCGCGCGGGTGAACACCTCGGCGGACTCGTTGTCGACGCTGGCGATGCGGGCCACGACGCCCCAGCACTCGCTGAGGAAGGTGTACGTGCGCCGCGTGCGGCGGATGATCGTGAGGGGGATGGTCTGGTCGAGGTCGGTGCGCACCCGCAGGGCGGGGAAGCGTCCCGCGGGGGTCCACACCTCGCCCGCGGCGTCGACCCGGGTGGTGTACGCCGTGACGGTGGTGAGCGGGGTGAAGTTGTACAAGCCCGCGGCGGTGACCGACTGCGTCCAGGTGTCGCCCACCCGGAGCGGGAAGCGCAGCACCACCACCGGGGGGTTCATCGTCAGGTTGGTGGCGTTCTCCGCCACGGACACGGTGCCCAGCAGCTCGAGGGCCGTGGCGCTCGCGCGGTACACCCCGAGGATGTTGTTGGTGCGGTCGAGCATCGCGGCGTAGGTGGCGTCGGGGTAGCGGGCGCTCCACCAGCGGCCCTGCGGGCGCATCACCTCGTCGAGCACCCGGCGGTCTTCGGCGCGGGCGGCGCTGTAGTCCCAGCGGCGCGTGCCCTCCACCATGGTGCCCGCGGTGTCGACGGGCGAGACCGTGGTGCCCTCCTCGTTGACGGCGTAGAGCACCGAGGCGCCGACGAGGAAGTTCACCTCCGCGCGGGTGATGGTGCCGTCGCGGTCGGCGGCGCAGCGGGGCCCAGCGTCGGCGGCGGGCGGCGCGTCGTCGGGGGCGACGGCGCCGGCGTCGTCCGGGGGGAGGGCGCCCGCGTCGACGGGCGCCGCGGGGGCGTCACGCTGCGGTGCAACATCGCGGGCGCCGGCGTCGGCGGTGGGGGTGCGGGACTCCACGTCGCCGGTGGCGCACCCGGAGAGGAGGCAGAGGCAGAGGGGGATCGCGGCGCGCATGGCGGCCTTCACTACCCCGTCGTGGGGGTCTTGGGGAGTGGGGCCCCGGGGCGGGCGCACGCGGGGGATGCTCAACGGGACCCGGGGTTGACGAGGTCGAGCGTGTGGCGGGCCGCGTCGGTCATGAGCTTGTGCCACGCCGAGGAGAGCTGCGCGCTGTAGGTGAGCGTGGCGTGGGTGAGCCGGGCGCTCTCGTCGACGAGGGTGCGGGCGCGGGCGAGGTTGCGGGCCTCGATGCGGGCGAGCTCGTCGGTGACGGCCTGCACCCGGGCCACGTGGTCGCCCACGGCGCGGCGCCAGGCGTCGCCGCCGAGGAAGGGGTTGGCGTTGATCAGCGTCGCCAGCAGCCGGAGGGGACGCGCCGCGGGGCTCTGGGTGGGTTCGCTCATCGGGGCTCCAGGAGGGGGCGCGCAGGGCGCTGGCGATATTGCAGCGCGCAACCGCGTCGATCGACCTACGGATAGGCCCACCACGGGGTTGGTGTCAACGGACCATTGTGCAGTGCACAACGGGTGGCGACCTCACCCCCGCTGCCGCGATGCCCCTCTCCATGAATGGAGAGGGGCTGC
>CAIOSS010001183.1 GCA_903860995.1 uncultured delta proteobacterium
CAGCAATGGCGTGCGACAGAGGTCGTTCGTGATGCGTGGATTCAATTCAATTGAGTGACGATCATACTGCTGCATTGTGCGGTCGAAAACGAGTAGGAGCTTGTTCCGTACCTCTCCCCGCGAATCGTTCCCGTGAGTTGAGCCGTATATGGGATGCCCGCCTGAAAGGTGCCGCGGGCAGTCACAAGAAATGATGTTGTGAAGTTAGCGTTTCCATTGGCCGTCGCCGCGGAGCTTGTCGGAGAATTGAAGCCCATGGCGGAAGGCGATGAAAGTATTGCAATCGAGAGGTCCGCAATTCCGGTCACCACACACTGCGTCTCAATCAAGTACATGGACGTCGTGCGCGGCGTGAACGTGAACGGCGTGCCGGTCATCGCCGCACTCACCGAAGATCCATTGGTTCCAGAACCAGCGCTCGGTCCAATCTCCACCTGTCTCGGTCTCGCGAGAGCCTCCACCGACGCAATCCTGGCCTCCAGCGGCCCCGACGCTCCCGCCGCGCGCCCAGCTTCCAGTGCATACGGCACCGCGCCCAGTTTCGTCCTCGCGAACGTGGTGCTGTCCACCAGCACCTCGGCCCACAGATTTGGGTTGGCTCGCACCGCGGACGCGCAGGTGGCGTCCAGTTCAACTCGGAAACGACCGGCAGCAAATGCAGTCCCCGGCGCGACCGTCGTACAGGCCGCCGTTCCTGCGGTCGCCGCATCCCACAGGCGAATGGTGACGTTGCGCATTCCCTCGACTGGCGTTCCGCCGTCATCGAGTACGCCGCCGTAATACAGCGGGGAGACCGTCGGAACCCCATCCGCACGAGCTCGGCCTACCCGATAAGCGACCACGCTCACCACCGCGCTGAATCCGAGAGCCGCCAGCATCGATGTCTTACGGATGTTCATGGAACCAACCCTCCCGCCATGCAGAGCCCGCCCACGCAGGTGCGGCTGCCCATCTCGAATCCCGTTTCCGTCAATCTCAGTGAACCAGAGCCCGACCCGAGGCCGGCCGTCGACGCGATGCCCTGCACCCGCATCCTCAGCCCGGTCAGAGGCGCTCCGCTATCGGGGATCGTGACGCCGAGGTCCGGCGGTACCGTTCCGTCTTCCCTCATTCCGGCGTCGCGGATTCCCAGATCAGACGAAGTCGCCACGTCGCCAACCGGTGTCCCGCGATCGGTGGCCGTTGCGTCGGTGCCGGTCGGCCGGTCGCCGGTCGCTGCCGCATCGAGGCCGCGCGCATCCGCAGCAATGACCGCTGCATCGCGTGCTCGAAACACCCAGTCGTCGTTGGCGCACCCGAGCAGTGCAAGCGTCGCAAGCGCGACCCTTCGAAGCGTTGGTTTCAAAGTGTTCCCCCGAGGGTCAGCCCGGCGCCACCGGGCAGGAGCCACGCCGATGGCCGCAGCGCGCCGCGCTCCGTGCCGCGCGAACGCGCCACGAAGAACCACGTCAACCCACCCGCGATGGCGGCACCACCGAGCCCGAGCGCGATGTTCGTGCCGACGGTGAAGTCGCGCGCGGTCGCATCGAAGTCGAGCGCCGCCGGGAGACAGCCGATCCGATCGCAGGCCGCGTCGCGGTCGGCGACCGCAGAGACGTGCATCGACCACAGGACCCCTGCTGCGATGAGCGAAGCAGCGCCCACCCCCACGACGATCCACGGCCCGGCACCGACGGCAGCTCGTCGGCCAGGGAGCGGAGGCGGCGGAGCGACCACGGCAGCCGACTCGGGCGCCGGAGCCGATGCCACGACAGGCGGAGCTTCAGTCACGTTCGATGCCGTGGGCATCGCCAGGACGACCTCGACCTCGACGACCCCACCGCGCGTCGTGCGAACAGTCTGCGCGAAGCGACGCCCATCCGGCGAGCTCGCGGTGACGTTGACCTCTCCCGGATCTACCGGCACCGGCACGCCCCATCCCGCGGGAGGGATCGTCTGGGTGCCAACCCGAACGATCGCGCTGTCCTCGCGCGCCGCGAGCCGGATGGTTACACGGGCCACCTGCGAGGACAGCGACGTCACGAGCTCGCGACAGTTGCGCGTGATGCGCTGGCGGTTGTGGAGGCTGCCGTCGCGCGACGCATCCGAGACGCAGCGCCGCGCGTAGTCGAGGGCATCGACGACGTGCCCGAGCTGCTCGTGCTCCTGAGCGATCATCAGCGCCAGGGACGGGGTCATCCGGATCTGCGCCGCGCGGGTCGAGAGGTCGAGCGCGCGCGCATGGTCACCGGACTCGCGGGCCTGCTCGGCCTGTGCGACGAGGTCGCGACGCAGGGCGTCGTTGTGGGTCTGCGCAGACACCGCCGCAGAAGCGACGAACACTGCGCCCGCCCAAGACAACGCCGTCCCCCACCGCCCCCTCGATCCCATCATCGTCGGGGAGGGTAGATGAGAGGTGGCCCGATCGTCCACACCGCACCGGTGCCCCCACGGCGCGACGATGCGATGCTGTCCGTCGCCCATGCAACCCACCGAGTCGCAGCGCGCCGCGATCGCCCACCGCGACGGCCACCTCCAGCTCATCGCCTGCGCGGGCTCGGGCAAGACCGAGGTCGTCGCCCGCCGCGTCGCCGCCCTGCTCCGCCCTACCACCGACGGATCGCCGTCACTCGAACCCCGCAACCTCATCGCGTTCACCTTCACCGAGAAGGCCGCCGCCGAGCTCAAGGAGCGCATCACCGCCCGCGTCCACGACACCCTCGGCGAGCTGCCCGGCCTCGCCGAGATGTTCGTCGGAACCATCCACGGCTTCTGCCTCGACCTCCTGCGCAACGAGGTCCCGTCGTTCGTGGGGCGCACCGTGCTCGACGAGGTCGCGCAACGCATGCTCGTCGAGCGGCACCCCGAACGCAGCGGCCGCGCCGGCACCCGCACGCTCTGGGACACCGAGCTCACCCCGTGGAAGGACACCGGCGTCTACCTCAACACCCTCGACGTGCTGCGCCAGGCCGACCTCGTCCCCGCGAAGCTCCATGGCAACGCCGCGGTCGAGGGCCTCGCGGCATGGCGCGCGCTGCTCGACGACCGCGGGTACCTCGATTTCACCTCCATCATGGAGCACGCCGTCCGCGTGCTGCACGACGACGCCGACCTCCGCGCCCGACTCGCGGCGCGCGTGCGCCACGTCATCGTCGACGAGTACCAGGACGTGAACCCCATCCAGGAACGCGTCGTCCGCGCGCTCGCCGACCTCGGCGCGTGGCTCTGCGTCGTCGGCGACGACGACCAGAGCATCTACCAATGGAACGGCGCCAGCGTCGGCAACATCCTCCGCTTCGCCGAGCGCTACCCGGGCACGCGCACGCTGCGCCTGCAGGAGAACTTCCGCTCCAGTCGTTCCATCGTCGACCTCGCCCGCGGGTTCATCGCGCAGAACCGCGAGCGCCTCCCCAAGGAGATGATCGCCACCGGCGCGCAGCTTGACGATCCAGGCGACGTGGTGGCGCGCTCCTTCCGGCACCCGCGCGACGAGGCCGCGTGGCTGGCCGAGCGCTTCGTCGACCTGCACGGCGCGGCCTTCCAGGACGGATCGCGTCGGCGCGGGCTCGCCTGGAGCGACCTCTGCGTGCTCGTGCGGAGCGACCTGCGGCGCAACGCCGGACCGATCGTCGAGGCCTTCCGGGCGCGCGGCATCCCCTACCTCGTGAGCGGCCTCAACAACCTCTTCGCGACGCCGGAGGCGCAGGCCGCCGCGGCGCTCTTCCGCTACCTCGCCGACGCGGAGGGTGCCGTGGCGGACGACGTTCGCATGGCGTGGGCTACGGCGTGCCCGGGCATCTCCGTCGAGTCGCTCGACGCGGGCCTCGCGTACGCCGGCGCCGTGCGCGACGAGGTCGTCTACGCCGACGACGAGGGTGCGTGGGAACTTCTTCCGCAGCGGGTGTTCCTGGAGTTTCTCGCGCGGGTGGGGATGCGCGCCGCGGCGGTCCCGGGTGAGCGGGGCCAGGCCGAGGTGGTGCTCGCCAACCTGGGGGTGTTCTCGCAGCTCCTGGGCGACTTCGAGGGCGTGCATCACCGTACGGCCGCCGCGCCGAAGTACGCGCGCCTCGTCGACTTCCTCGAGAACGCCGCGAAGGATCAATACGCCGAGGCCCTGCTCGACAGCCCTCTCGCGAGCCCCGACGCCGTGCGCATCATGACGATCCACAAGGCCAAGGGTCTCCAGTGGCCCGTCGTCGCGGTGCCGGGACTGGTCGAGAGCCGCTTCCCCTCGAAGACCTTTCCCCAGGACCCGCGTCGCAAGAAGCGCAAGGACTGGTGGGACCTCATCCCCCTCGACGCCGTCGTCGACGGCGCGCGCTACCAGGGTGTGCTCGACGACGAGCGCCGCCTCTTCTACGTCGCCATCACGCGCTCGCAGAAGCACCTCCTGCTCAGCTTCTCCCCGTCGCCCGAGTTCAGCTTCTGGCGCACGCCGTCGCAGTTCTTCCGCTGGGCCTCGACCCAGCCCGAGGTGTCGACTGTTGATGTCTCGCCCCGCGAGCGCCTCCCGCCCGAAGGCCGTCACGGCGTCGCCAACGTCCGCCTCGACTTCAGCACCATCAAGAGCCTCTTCGAGTGCCCGCAGCGGTTTCAGCTCCAGGCGGTGTACGGCTTCTCCGCCCCCCCGGAGGCCGCGCAGGGCTTCGGCGCCGCCCTCCACGACGCCCTCGCCGAGGTGCATCGACGCGCGCGGGAGGGCCACCGCTGCACGGCCGACGAGGTTCCGGCGCTCGTGGCGGAGCACCTGCGGCTGCCCTTCGCCACGCCCGACGTCGCCGAGCAGCGGCGCGTGCAGGCCGAGCGCATGCTCACCCGCTACCTTGCCAGCCGCGGCGACACCCTCGATGCCGTGGAGTTCGTCGAGCAGGCGATCGAGCTCCCGATGGGTGACGGGGTCACCGTCTCCGGGCGCATCGACCTCGTGGTGCGCCGTGAAGACGGCCGCGCCAGCATCGTCGACCTCAAGAGCTCGGCCCACGCGCAGAGCGAGCTCCAGACGCAGGCGCAGCTGCACCTCTACGCGCTGGGCTACCGCGCGCTCACGGGGCGCGACGCGAAGGCCGTCGAGGTGTGGGAGCTCGATCACGACACCCGCGACGCGCGCCCGGTCGACGACGCGATGCTCGACGGCATCCGCGCGACCGCGCTCGAGGCCGCCGCGATGCTGCGCGCAGGGCGATTTCCCCCGGCGGCCGAGGCGTCGCGGTGCAGCCGCTGCGCGATGCGCGGGCTCTGCCCCGCCGGTCTGGCCGCGATCGCCGCGGGCGACGTTGTCGATGGAAGCGCCGCCCCCTGACGCGGTAGCCTCGCGCCCGATGGATTTCGATACGACCGGGGCCTTCTATCGGGCCGCGCACCTCGGGCTTCGTGTGCTCGACGGGCGCGGCGTGCGCCGGCGCTTCGGCGCCGAGGCCGACGGGCGCTGGCAGCAATTTCGCGGAGACATGACCAACGCCGACCGCCTCGACCTGCTCATCAAGGACGCGGCCACCATCGCGCCGCTCGCCTTCGCGCCACGCGACGTGTTCGCTCTCCCCGGCCTCTCCACCGAAGACCCCTTCGGGACGCAGTGGCCCGGCGCGCGTCCCGGCCTCGGCGGTGCGCTCTTCCGCGAGGACACCGACGCGCCCGCGGATGCGGTCGCCGCCTTCGACGCCGCCGTCACACTCTGGGGCCAGCGGCTCGATGCCTTCGACGCCGCCACCCTGCCGCGCATCCTGCCGAGCACGCGGCTCGTCGTCGGCGGCCTCGCCGCGCTGCGTGCGGTCGTCGCACACTTCGCCGCGCACCGCGGGAGCCTCGACCTCGCCGACCAGGTGCTCCTCGTCGCCGACCGCCCCGTCGAGCGGCAGCTCTTCGGGCTCGCGACGGTGTTCCTCGCGACGCCAGGGAAGGCGCGCGCCGTGACGCCCGAGGTCGACGTCGTGAAGGTGCGCGCGATGGGCGTCGCCCGCCTCGACGCGCGGGTGATCTCCGATGACGCCTCTCCCGCGGTGCGTGCGAGCATCGACGCGCTCGCCGACGCGCTCGCGTCCTGAGCTACCGCCCCGCGACGACGGCGAGCGCCGCGTCGATGTCGAAGAGCCGCTCGACCAGCAGGTCGCCCAGCATCTCCGGCGTCAGACACGGCTGGAACTTCGACACCCGCCCCGCCCCGCTCATCCGCCCGACGACCGCGCGCGCGTCGTGGAGATCGGGGCCGCCCCTCGCCGCGAGGCTCGCGAGCGCCTGACGCACGCCCGCCTCGCTCGATCCGGCGCCCTCGCGCAGCGTGACGCCCAGGTCGTCGGCGGTGACGCTCGCGCCGAGCATCCCATCGAGGGTGCGCGCGATGAGGTGGTTGGCGGCGCCGCCCGCGAAGGTCCACCAGCGCAGGGCACCGGGCGCGTCGATGAGGCAGCTTCCCTCGCGCGGCAGGAACTCATGCTCCGCCCGCTGTGCCGCGATGGCCTCGCGCGCCCGGCTTGACCACCAGGGGTCGACGTCCTCGCTCGTGAGCACCTCACGGATCGCCTCGCAGAGCACCCGTGAGCGCACCACGGGCTGACCCATCCAGCGGGCGATGCGCGCGTCCTCCGCGGGGCGCACATGCACCACCGCGCGACCCCACTCCACCGAGGTCACGCGCCACGCCTTGCCCCCGAGCACGAAGGCCATGGGTCCCTTCGGGCGGGCCTCCGGGACGACGCCGTCGCCCTCCTCCTGCTGCATCGACAGGAACTGCGCGTCGACCTGCCCCACCTCCTGTCCCGCCCACATCACCGTGAGCACGCGCGGCGCGTCGAACACCGCGTAGAGCGCCTCGAAGTTCTTGCGGCCATAGCGCTTCTCGCCGTCCTCGCCCAGCGAGAGTCGGCCGCCGTCACGGTGCAGGATGCCCTGCGCCAGCATGTGCGCGATGAGCGCGCGGTAGTCGTCGACGGTCAGTCCCGCGAAGGGCGCGGCCCCGGCCACCCACGCCCACGCGTCGCTCTCGGGCACGCCCCCGTGCTCGATCGCCATCGCGAGGAGCTGGTGGGCCAGCAGGTGCGCCGCCCGCTGCGGCGCGCGCACGGGCTCGATGTACCCCTGGCGGTGCAGCCGCAGCAGCGCCGCCGCCTGCACCAGTCGCGTGGGCTCGGTGCAGAGGAAGGTGCAGTTGGTCCGCGCGCCCGGGCGGCGACCGGTGCGGCCCATGCGCTGGAGAAACGAGGCCACCGTGCCCGGCGCGTCGAGCTGCAGCACGCGGTCGAGGTCGCCCACATCGATGCCGAGCTCGAGGGCGCTCGTGGCGACGATCACGCAGTCACGGGCCTCGGCGAAGGCCCGCTCGGCCTGCGCCCGCGCGTCGACCGAGAGCGACGAGTGCGAGACGAACACCGCGACGCCCTGCGCGTGCAGAGTGTTGGCCATCTGCTCGGCCGCGCGCCGCGACTCGACGAAGACCAGCCGCTTGTCGCCCACGAAGAGCTTCGCCACGGCCTTCGCCGCGTTGGCCTCGCTGGCCACGTAGTCGAGCACCAGCTCGGGTTGTACCGACGCTCCCGGTGCGCGCAGCACCCGCCCGGGGCGCTGTGAGCTGCCCCGCAGCCACGCGAGGATGTCGTCGGGGTTGCCCACGGTGGCCGAGAGGGCGACCCGCTGGAGGTCGCGACCGCAGAGTCGCGTGAGGCGCTCGAGCACCGCCGCGAGGTGCCCGCCGCGGTCGTCGCGCACGAAGGCGTGAACCTCGTCGATCACCACCGCGCGCAGGCCCGCGAAGAGGCGCCGCGCGGGCACCCGGGGCGACATGAGCATCACCTCCAGCGACTCCGGGGTCGTCAGCAGGATGTCTGTGGGCTCCTTCAGGAAGCGCCGCCGCTCGCCCTGCGGGACGTCGCCGTGCCACGTGAACACCCGCCGCCCGAGGAGGCCCGCGAGGTGCTCCAGACGGTCGCGCTGGTTGTTGAGCAGCGCCCGGATCGGCGAGACGTAGAGCAGCGAGAGGGGCGCGTGGTCCTCGGAGTCCATGCGCGAGAGCAGCGGAAAGAAGGCCGCCTCGGTCTTACCGCCGGCGGTCGGCGCGAGCACCACCACGTGCTCACCGTCGAGCACCGGACCGATGGTCATCGCCTGCACCGGGCGCAGCGCCGCGAAGCCCAGGCCGTTGACGATCTGGTAGCGCAGCGCGGGCGACAGGCGCGCAAAGGCCGCCTCGGCGTCGGTCACGACGCGGGCTCGGCTGGGTCGTCGAGCGTGAGCCCCTCCACGGCCGAGAGCGCGTCGGCGTCGCGCACCACGCCCGCGGCCGAGGCCTCGTCAGCGGACATCTCCGCCGTCGCGACGGTGAGGTCGGCATGCAGGCGCGGATCGAAGTCCTCGAAGGCGTCCACCCGGTCGAGGATCGACCCGACGAGCTTCTTCAGGAACAGCCGCGGCGCCACGCCGACCTTGCCACCCAGCGCGCCGGTCACCTTGTCGGCGAGCGCCCCGAGGAGGGCGTCGTCGACCATGCGCTGCATGCGGGGGAGGTCCTTCGCGGGGTAGAGGTCGCGCACGCGGCGGCCGACCTCCATCATCCGCGCGCGGTCGAAGGGCAGCAGCCGCACCTGCGCTGCGCGGGGATTGTCGAAGCGGGGGTCGCCCGCGAAGTCCTCGTGCAGGCGCTGGGCGAGGGGCGGGAGGCGCTTGATGCCCTGCGGTCCTTCGAAGAACGGGGGCGTCCCGGTGAGCAGGAGATAGAGCCCGGGGTAGTGGTTGGACGCGATGTCGTCGATGAGCTGGCGCAATGCGTTGAGCGAGCGCTCGCGCACGTCGGAGCGCATCCGCTGGATGGTCTCGGCCTCGTCGAGCACCAGCAGCAGCCCCTTGCGGCCCGACTGCGACAGCAGAACCAGCATCCCGCGCAGGAAGGCCCCCGCCGTCTCGTGGTCGATCTCACCCTTGATGCCCGCGGCGCGCTTCACCGACGCGCCCACGTTGGGCTGCCCCATGAGCCACGCGAGCAGGCCATCGGCGACGGCGTGGTCGCCCTCGACGCGCGCGCGGTGGCACTCGCGCAGGGCGGCGGCGAAGGCACCCTGCGTGGCGCCCACCCGCGCGAGGCGGCGCTCGAGCAGCTCGCCCGTCGCGGCGGTGACGGCCTTCGCGTCGTCGCGGGCGATCTCGGGGTTGAGCAGCACCTCCTCTTCCAGCGAGAAGAACCACCGACCCACGAGGTTGCGAAACGCTCCCTCCTCCCACTCGGCGGTGCGCAGCGCCTCCATCGCTCGGCGGTACACCGTGCCCATCTGGTGCAGCGGGGTCTCCGTCTCGGAGATCTGCACCTCGGCCACCGCGAAGCCGCGCTGCATCGCGCGGTGCTCCAGCCAGCGCGCGAAGAAGGTCTTGCCGCCGCCATAGTCACCGCGCACGGCCTTGATGACGCCGAAGCCCTGCGCGGCGTGGTCGAGCTCCTCGTCCAGCGCGGAGACGTAGCGATCGAGCCCGGAGGCCAGCACCTCCACCCCGCGGCGGGGCACCGTGCCGTTGCGCAGGGCGGCGATGATCTCCCGGCGGCGCAGGGCGCTCGGGGCGGTGGTGAGGGTGCTCATCCGGGGGCTCCTTCGTGGAGGTCGAGGCAGGCGCGCAGCAGGTCGACGTCGAGCCACATGCGATCGCTCGCGGGGTCGTACGAGAGCACCGGGTAGCTCTCCAGGTTGAGGATCTCCGACACCACGGAGAAGAGGTTCTCGGCGCGCCCCGGGAGCTGTTGGAGGCCGCGCGCGACGAGCGCCCCGGAGAGCTGTCCCCCGTGCTGCACCAGCAGCTCCACGGTCGGAACCGCCAGCTCACGGAGGCGCCGCTTGCGCTCCTCCGACAGCGTCTTGAAGACCTCCGCCCCGAGCACCGCGCGGCCCAGCGCGGTCTGCGGTCCGGCGGGCGCTGGAGGCGTCGCGCGCACCACCGGCGGGGCGACCGGCGAGGCCAGCGAGGCCGGCTCCAGCGGCAGGCTCGGCTGTGCCGCCGGGCGCACCGTCACCGGGTTCACGCGAGGGGCGCGGGCGCTCCAGTCGAGGTCCCACCAGGCGGGGCGGGGGAGCGGACGGGCCTCCAGCTCGATGTCCTCGCTCAACCCTTCGCTGACGATCAGCACCGCGGGCGCGACCACCTCCGCCAGCGTCGCGCCGCCGTGCTGCCCGTCGCCCGAGGCCGAGCCGCGCACCTCCGTCTCGCGGGTGCGCAGCGCCAGCCGCTGGCCCTTCCGCGGCGTCCACACGCCCGCGCCGGCGAACACCCGCTCGCCCTCCTCGGGAGAGGCGCCGTCGTCGAGCGTGCGCCAGCGTCCGCCGCCCTCGTCGCGCGCCGCGTTCACCGGCCGCAGGCGCGCACCCGGCACGTGCCCGTGGTCGGAGGCGAAGAGCACCGCGCGCCCGGCCTCCCGCGCGGCGCCGAGCAGGTCGAGCAGCGGCTTGATCGTGTCGGCGGTGTAGCGCACCTCCACCTGTCGACTGCCGTGCAACTGGTCGTCGATGGCGTTGAGCACGACGGCCACGACGCGCGCCTCCGAGCGCACCAGCGCCAGCGCCTCGGGCGACGCGTGCCCCGAGGCGAGCTGCACCTCGGGCTCGAGCAGCAGCTTCGGCGCGCCCGACGGGAGCTGCGCGCGCAGCCCGCGGTGGGCCGCGAAGCGCCGCGGGTCGTTGCCCGGGTCGGGACGATCGCCCGGCTCGGGCACGCGCCCCTCGAAGAAGGCCGCGCGGCTCACCTGGGTGACCGTCGGGAGCGCCGCGAGCACCGGCGCGACGAAGGGCGTCGAGGTGCCGCGCGTCGGCTGCCAGCGCATCACACCGTGGTGGTGCCGGTCTTCGAGGTCGAGCAACAGTTCGACGACGTTGGCCCACGCCGATCCGTCGAGCAGGATCACCAGCAGCTGCCGGGTCGCGCCGCGTTCGAGGAAGGGCACGGCGAAGTGGTCGAGCGCCTTCTCGATGGGCACCACCTGGTCGTCGCGGCGGCCGTGCTCGACCCACGAGCGCAGCGATCCGGCGAATCGCTGGTCGTCGTCGTCGCGCAGTCGGTCGGCGGCCTCCTCGACGGCCGCGAGCGCGCGCCCGAGCGGACCGTCGGCGCTGCCTCGCACCTGGCGGCGGCACAGGTCCGCGAAGCCGCCCTGGTGGACGTAGTCGCGGGCGAGCTCGGTCGCGAGCTGCCACGGCGCGCCTTCGGTGCGCAGGTGGTCGAGCGTCGGTCGGGCGTTCATCCAGCCGAGCAGCCGCAGCGCTGCGCGCGCGCGGTCGACGGCGCGCTGCTCGCTGCGGGCGTTGCGGTGCGCCTTGAGCCGATCGAAGGCTGCGACCGCGGCGACGAAGCGCTCGCGACCCGGCGCCGCGAGGGTGGCGTCGAGGGCCGCGGCGAGGTCGCGCTGGGCGGAGTCCCAGGCGAGGGCGAGGTTCTCGCTCGGGCTGAGCGCGGCCCGCAGCTCGGGCTCGCGCGCGGCGTCGGCGAGCAACGCATCGGCCTCGCGCAGCAGCGCGTCGAGCGCCCGGGGGACGGTCACCTGCAGGGCGTCGCGCAGGGGCGTCTCGCACTCGGCCCAGCGCGTGAGCGCCGCCGGGTCGTGGCCGATGCGCTGCGCCAGCGCGGGCGACACCCGCTCGACCCACGCGCGCGCCGCGATGCGCGGCACCGGGTCGTTCACCAGCCTCGCCCCGAGCGGTCCCAGCGCGAAGGTGAGCGCCGCCACGGACGGACCCTTCGACTCCTCCCAGGCGCTCCACAACGCCGGGGCGATCGGGTCCACGGCGCGCGCCATCCACGCCTCGAAGGGCGCACGCAGCTCGGGGTTGTCGCGCATCCACTCGATCCAGCGGGGCGTTGGCGCGGTGGTCGCCAAGTGCTGGAGCAGGCGCCGCAGCGTGAAAGCCGCATCGGTCGACAGCGCGCAGCGGGCCGCGAGCACCAGGCGCCACGCCGCGTCGGGGTCGAGCCGCGCCGCGCCCGCGGGCAGCGAGCCCCGCACATCGGTGAGCAGCGCGTCGCAGAGCGGGCGGAGGCGCTGCACGTCGGGGTGGATCCAGCTCGCCTGGAATCGCCGGCGCAATCGCGACTCCGACGACACCTCGCGCACCTCGCCACGCGCGAGACGGGCGGCGAGGTCGACCGGCAGCTGGCGCGCGTCGTAGTCGACCAGCGCGAGCAGGCGGCGGTCATCCTTCACGATGAGGGCGCGGCGTAGCTCGATCTCCGAGCGCACCGGAACCACCCGGTACAGCACCGCCCCAGCGGGCAGGTCGACCTTCAGCGTCGCGGCCTCCCCGCGCCCGAAAAACGCCGTGTCGAGCGTGCGCCGCGCCGTCCGGTGGATGTACTGGAGCTCGGCCACGAGGTCGCCCTCGCCGAGCGTCGGGGTCTCGATCGCCACGCCGCTCCTTACTCCCCCCGCGGCCGATGGAGCGTCCACCGGAAGTTCACCGCGAGCGTGGCCGATGGCCCTGCTTCGGCGAGCGCCGTCCGCAGGCGCACGACCTCGCGCTCGAAGGCCTCGAACGTCACGGCCTGCCCCTCGGCCACCAGCACCGGGTGCGTCGGCGGCGCCTCCGTCACCAGCACCAGCGGGGGTACCTCCACCACGGGCGGGTCCACCACCACGACTCTCGGCGGTGGCGCCATCAGACGCTGGGCGCGCAGCGCCTGGTCCTCGATCTTGCGGGCGAGCGGGGCGTTGAGCTCGTCGTGCGCGAGCGTCTGGCGCACCTCCTCGGCCAGCGCGCTCGCCTCGGGCGTGGTCACGCCGCGCAGCGCCTCGAGCCCGTGGAGGAAGTAGTTCTTCTCCAGCACCGCGAGCACTGCCGGGGCGTGAGTGAAGTGCTTCTCCAGCGCGGCCTCGCTGGACTTCGGCGCGAAGCCCGCGAGCACCTCCACCAGCGCCAGCGGATCGTGCGTGCCCAGCAGACGCACCAGCGTCGCGGCGCTCTCGGCCGTCTCGCGCCGTGGCGTCCCCGGGGCTGCGCCCAGCGTCTCCCACCGCGCGAGGGCGGTCGCCACGCGGTCGGCGCCGTCCTTCACGGCCGTCGCGCGGCGCTTCGCGCACTCGTCGGCGAGCTTGCGCAGCGAGCGGCCCGAGCAGGTGCGCAGGCCCTCGCGCGGCAGACCGAACACCGTGCCCAGCAGGGCGAGGGCGCGGTTCCACGCCGCGGTGTCGGGCAAGCGCGGGCGCACCAGCGTGAGCTCGTCGGCGACCTTGCCCAGCGTCGGGGCATCGGCCACCGCGCGGTCGTCGCGGAAGAGCTCGCGCCCCTGCAGCGCCGCGAAGGCGAGCGCGCAGAAGTCCGCGAGCTCGGGGGGCATGCCCGCGAGGTTCTCCGGGTCGAAGGCCGCGCGCACCTGGGCCACCGTCGGGCTCTCGATGCCGCGGTCACGCAGGCGGTTCTCGATCTCCTGGGCGCGGTCGATGCGCACCGTCGCGCTGCTCTCGTTGACGTGCAGGAAGCCCATGCGCTGAGCGATCTCGAAGGGCTTCGCCTCGCCGCGATCGAAGGCCACGCGCTGGTTGTCGGCGAGGCTGACCTCCTGCACGCGCTTGAGCGCCTCCTCCAGCCGGCGGCGGCTGATCGAGGCGTCGTGATCGAAGTCGGGGTGCCGCGGGTACCGCGCCTCGAGCAGGTTGCGCACGACGCTCGCCAGCGCCGAGGAGAGCTTCGTCTCCGTGGGGATGGTCACCCGGGCGTCGGGCACCAGCACGTGGAAGTTGCGGTCGACGCGGCGGCTCTCGTCAATGCTCTCGGCGTCGCGGGTGCGCAGCCCGTAGGCCATGTCCAGCGCGCTCAGCACGCGGTTGCGCTTCTGGCTCTGGAGCGACTCCATCTCGAGCTCGGCGGCGCGGCGGTCCTCCTCGCGGAGGTGCTGCAGGTGCTTCGCGCGGTTCTCTGGCGCGGACACGCGGTCGAGCACCACCAGCTCGCCCAGCTCGCGTTGCAGGCGGTCGGAGAAGAAGCTCGGCAGCCATACGACGGTGGTGGCCTCGAGGCCCTTGTCGCGCAGGGCGATGACGTGGCGCTCGTCCTCCTGCGGGGTGCGCGCGGGGTCGTCGAAGGGGAAGTCGATCACCACCCGGAAGTCGTAGCCGTGGGGCACCGCGAAGTGCGCGCGATCCATCTCGCGCACGTTGCCGTAATAGACCTGGCCATTGCGGGTGAAGCCGCGCCAGGTGACCTCGAGGTCGACCGGCGAGCCCTCGTGGCGCTCGAAGCCCAGCGCGCGAAACAGCAGCTCGCGCAGCATCGCCTTGCGGGCGCCCTGCGTGTCGTAGTTGCGCGCCCCATCGAGGATCGGCTTGATGTCCACGCCGTCGATGGCGATGGAGAGCCGGGGGTCACCCTCCTCGCCGACGCGGAGCTTGCCGACATCCCCGGCGTATTGCCGCAGCCGCGCGGTCGCCTGCTGGCCCGCCGTGCCGGGGATCACCTCGCGCAGCGTTCCGTGGTTGAGCTGCACCAGCCGCGAGACGGTGAGGTTGCGCAGCACCGGCACCTCGGGCACCAGCGCGGCGAGCAGCAGCGTCTTGAGCAGGCGGTTGTCCGCGCGGCAGGCCGACTCGCGGCAGTTGGAGCACCCGATCTCGGGGCGGTGCTCGTCGCGCATCCGCTGGCAGCGCTCGGGCCGCGCGGTGTCGTGGCGCGTCTGGATCACCGGCAGCAGCTCGCTCTGGTACAGGCGCTTCGCGGCCTGCCAGCGGGCGCGCATGGTGCCGTCCATCGGCTCCTCGCCGCCGGCGAGCACGTCGAAGAGGTCGCCCACCGGGACGATGCGCCCGAACTGGTAGTCCTCGAGGTGCTCCAGCAGGAGCTCGAGCAGGATCTTCAGCGCGGTGCGGTCACGCTGGAGGAAGCCGCTCATGGCGACGAGGGCCTCGACCAGGGCGGGCGAGAACGGGTGCAGGTCGCGCAGGGCTTTCTCGTCGCCGAGTTCGCCGAGCAGCGTGCTCTTCTCCTGCGGGGTGAGCTTGCGCAGCAGCTCTTGAAAGCCCTGGTCGAGGCGCTGGCGGGCGGCCTCGTCGCGCGGGCGCACGACGCGCTTGCGGATGATCGCGGGGAGGTTGCGGTCTTCGAGCTTGATGGTCTCGAGCCGGCCCTCCCAGAACTTCAGGGTGTCGGTGAGCAGCTGCGCGTCGCCGCCCACGAACTGGTGCCCGACCATCTCGGCGATGTCGCGCTGCCGGGCGGCGAACCCGACCAGGGGAATGGGGCGACGGAGGTCCTGCGCTTCGACCAGCTTGGCGAGCTTGACCACCTCGCTGTTGAGCCGGTTGCGGTCGGCCGCGAGGTGCGTGAGCCACAGGATGAGCTCGTCGAAGAACACCACGACGCCGTGGTAGCCAAGCTCCGCGGCGTGGCGGCTGAGCACCGCGAAGCCGCGGTCGGCGTCGACCCACCGCTGCGTCTGCGCGGTGAACGCCGGGAACCAACTACGCACCAACGCGTCGAAGAGGGCCGCGCGGTCTTTCTCGTGGTCGCCGGTGCGTACGCGCTCGAAGCGGGCGGCGTCCCAGCGGTCGTCGCCCTCGTGGGTGCCCCAGCCGTCGCTCTCGGCGTCGCTGCCCTGGAGCTTCGCGAAGAAGGTCGCGTCGCCGACCTGCGCGCGCAGGGCGTCGGCGTTCGCGAAGAGCTCGTGGTCGGCGAAGAGGGCGGGCACCGGGGCGCGCGGGTGGCTCGCGCGCACGGCGTCGAGGTAGGCGCGGAAGAGCTGCGCCTCGAGCGAGTCGGCGCCGGTCATGTGCAGGTGCAGGCGCAGCAGCTTCGTCTCGGCGACCCAGGTGTGCTTCACGCGCAGCGGGTGGATCTCGGGCACCGACCACGCCGTCGGGTGGTCGCCGAGGAGCAGCGAGACCGCGGCCATGAAGTGGCTCTTGCCCGAGCCGAAGGAGCCGTGGACGTAGGTCGCGCGGCTGATGCGGTCGCGCACGGCGACGCGCACGAGGTCGAGGGCGTGGTCGAGCGCGTTCACGATGCTGGGCGTGACGGCGTACTGGCCCATGAGCACGTCGGCGTGCTCGACGGCGTCGGTCAGCTTGACGACGAACGAGGTCTTGGCGGCCTCGCGCGGGATGTCGAGGAGTTCGCGGAGGGTGCTGCTCATCGCTCGGGTGCGCTCCAGTGTCCCGCAGGTGGATCGCCGCGCAGG
>CAIOSS010001184.1 GCA_903860995.1 uncultured delta proteobacterium
ATTGCCCGGTGCGGCGGCGGGGGTCACGCGTTCTCGACGCGCGAAATACGCTGCAATCACCGCGTAGAATGAGCGCGCCTGCGTCGCGCGCTACGCACGCTCCCGGCCCCCCCCCCGTTCGGCCCCGACTTCGACCTCGGGCCGGGTCCGGTGCTACGCATCCCGCGAAGCCATGGACCTCCGCAAGAGCCTGTTCATCCTCCCCAACCTCTTTACCGTCTCGAGCATCTTCTGTGGCTTCAACGCCATCCGGCTGCTCTCGACGGCGGAGTCCCCGGCGGTCGACCCGGCGCGCTACCAGTCCGCCGCGCTGCTGCTGGTGTTCGCGATGTTCTTCGACATCATTGACGGCCGCGTGGCCCGGCTCACCCGCACGCAGTCCGCGTTCGGGCTCCAGTTCGACTCCCTCGCCGACGTGATCTCCTTCGGCGTCGCCCCGGCGCTGCTCGCGTGGCGCTGGGCCCTCGCGCCGCTCGGCGACCTCGGCGTCGCGGCGTGCTTCCTCTACGTGGCCTGCGGCGCCATCCGCCTCGCGCGCTTCAACGTCATCGCCACCCGCGAGGCCAGCGTCACCACGAAGCCCGGCAAGTACATCGTCGGGCTGCCCATCCCCGGCGCCGCGGGGATGCTCATCGCGCTCGTGCTCGCCAACCACTCCGTCGGCGGCCGACTCTTCGCGCACCCCTCCGCCGTGGCCCTGCTCATGGTCATGCTCTCCGCGTTGATGGTCAGCACGGTGCACTTCCGCTCCTTCAAGGACGTGCGGCTCACCGGTTGGCGCCCGCTCGCGGTCATCGCCGCGGGGGTCTCCAGCACCGTGCTCGTGGGCGCCCGCCTGGGCCCGGCCTTCGCGCTCCCGTGGCTGCTCGGGTGCTACCTCGTCTTCGGCCTCATCGAGAGCGCCGTCACGGTCACCCGCCGCCGCCGCGAGCGCCGCGTCGAGCGCACCTCCCTCCACGAGTGACCCGCGCAGGAGCCCAACGATGTCGAAGGACACCCCCTACCGCGCGCCCATCGAGCTCGAGGTTCTCGCCCCGGCCCCGCCGCTGGTGGTCGCCTGGAGCGACGCCGAGCGCTCGAAGTGGAAGGCCTTCCTCCGCGGGTACTACGGCTTCCTCGCGGCGGCGCTGGGGGTCGGGGCGGTGGCCGCGGTGTCGCCCCACGCGGCGGGCGCGTGCGCGGCGGCGGGCGGCGGGTACTGGTGGTTCCGGCGGCGGCAGGAGGTCGCGCCGGGCTTCACCCTCGACGTGGTCGGCGGGTCGCTCGCCATCCAGCGCGCGGGCGAGCCGGCGCCCGTCGTGGTGGAGCTGTCCGCGGTGCGCGACGTGGAGATCGAGCGCAAGGCCATCCAGCGGGTGTCGTACCACCAGGGCTACGGCGACGCGGTGCCCACCACCGAGCTGAGCGGCGACCTCGACGTGGCGCGCATCGTGGTGGTGCGCGACGGCGCGGACCCGCGGGTGCGGCTCACCGAGCAGTACGCACCAGTGTTCGTATGCATGGAGCGCTTCGGGAAGGTGCGAACCTTCCTGCGCAGCCACGGGTGGAAGCCCGTGGGCGAGCTGGTCGGGGCGCTCGTCCCCGAGCCAGGCGTCCTCGGGGCCCCAGAAGAGTTCCTCGGGCACGGGGCGCACGTGGGGCACCCGGGGCCCGAGGACGCTCTGCTACCTTCCGCCCGATGGGCGACGACACCGGCACCTCCTCCGCGACGCCCCTGAATCCCGAAACGAGCGACTGGGTCACGCTGATCTCCGCCGAGATCGATCAGGGGACCGCGCTCCAGCAGCTCGGGATTCCTGCCGAGTTCGCTGCGCATGCGCTCGACCTCGACGAGCTGCCCCGGATGAAGTCGGGGCCGAGCGGCACGTTGATCGTGCTTCGGCTTCCGGTCTCTCAGGGCAGGCATGCCAGGGAGCCGTGGGTGACCCAGCCGATCGCGCTCGTGGTGATGCCCGGAAGAATCGTCGCGATCTCGCGCACGGCCCACCCCGTCCTCGATCGGATCGCCGCCTTCGCCAGCGCCGAGGCCCACCACCAGCCGAGGCTCGTCCTCCGCGTCCTCGAGCTATGCGCCGAGGTGTTCCTTCACGAAGTGCGGCGCATCAACGTGCGGGTTGATAAGCTCGAAGCGGGGCTCAAGGAGTCGCTCGGCAACCGGGAGGTTCTCGAGCTCCTCAAGTGCCAGCGGGGCCTCGTCTACTTCGCGACCGCCCTTCGCGCGACGGAGTTCCTGCTCGAGAGACTCCAGACGAGCAATCTCCTCCGCGCCGCGCCGGAGGACCACGAGCTGCTCGAGGACGTGCGCGTGGAGATCCGGCAGGCGCTGGACATGACCCAGACGTCCGCCGACATCCTCTCCCAGATGATGGACGCGTTCGCGTCGATCATCTCGAACAACCTGAACTCCGTGATGAAGTTCCTCACGGCGGTCACCATCATCCTCATGGTCCCGACGGTGGTTGCATCGCTCTGGGGCATGAACGTCGGGGTCCCGTTCGCCCGCCACCCGATGGCCTTCGCGGGGCTGGTCATCGCCTCCATCGCCCTCTCGGGGATGGTGACGGCAGCGCTGGCGCTTCGGCGCTGGCTTTGAGGACGCGGCAGAACCATCGCGAGGCTGCGAGCTGTTCCGGGCTTTTCCCCCAACCGGGACTTCGCTCCAAGACACCCTCCGCACGACCGCTCCGCGCGCCGCGGGGCTGGGCCGCGCAGC
>CAIOSS010001185.1 GCA_903860995.1 uncultured delta proteobacterium
GGGCGACCTCGACAACGACGGCCGCGACGACGTGGTGACCACCTGGCGCCGCGGGGTGAACGCGCACTTCGTGGTGGTGTTCCGGGTGCTCCCCAACGGCCTGCTCGGGGCCGACCGGGCGAACGCGCTCGGGAGCTACAGCATCGTGAGCGAGCCCCGACTCGGCACCGCCATCGGGACCGCGTTCTGATCGGGCAACGGGGCGGGCTGGCGCGACGAGCAGGCCGTGCGCGATCGTCGGTGGCACCCCTCCCCCCCCACGCCGGGAATCCCACGGGCAACTCGTCAGAAATGAGACCCGAGGACAGACCATTCGATGGGGGTGAGGATGAGGGGGGCCCACGACCCAAGCGACGCGCCCCACCGGACTCGATCACCAGCGGTCTCCCTCAGCTGTTGCGCTGGAGGCACTGGCGCAGGCGGTCGTCGACGGCGGGGTTGAGCCCGCCGCGCAGGCCGCCGCGGAGGTTGGCCTCGGGGAAGAGCAGCGGCCGGCCGAAGTCGTCGACGGCGTGGGTGAGCTCCATCACCCCGAGGTGGTTGGCGCGAGCGTAGTGCATCACCTCCAGCAGCACGCGCAGCTCGGCGTAGCCGTCGTAGCCGGCCTCCTGGAGGCGCCCGAGAAAGTACCGGGTGCGCCGCTCGATGTCCCGCACCAGCAGGAACACCTCCCCCGCCGCCACGAAGGACCCCGACGTGGCCGGGCCCGAGAAGCCCTCGCGGATCTCCCCCACGGCCGCCCCGAGCTCGCGCGTGCGGGCCGCGAGGATCGACGCCGAGCGGGTGTACGGCCGCAGCGGGCACTCGCTGGCGCTGCGCCAGTAGGAGAGCCCGAGGTTGCCCAGGAGGTAGCTCGGGTGGTGGTGCGCGGCGACGATGCCGAAGGCGAAGTTGACCGAGGCGCTCCACGGGAGGCCGTCGCCCGCGCGCAGCGACGCCACGGCGGAGCGCATGGTGGGCACCCAGGCCGCGAGGCGCTCGCGCAGGGCCTCGTGCTCGCCCGCGAGGTCGAGCAGCACGCTCACCGGCCGGCGCTCGACGAGGGCGGGCATCCACGCGTTGAGGTACGCGCGCTCCTCGAAGGGGTGCAGCGTGACCGCGTACGGGGTCACGTGGTGGGGTCGGGGTCGGAGGGTGGGGGGTTGGAGAGCGCGCGCACCACCTTCTCGACGGTGTCGCGGGCGCGGCCCTCGATCATCGCCTCCAGGATGCGCCGGGCGCCCGGGTTGCGGCTGAGCACGTCTTCGATGTCGGCCTGGTCGAAGCGCACCACGCTGAGGTCGGTGAGGGCCGTGACGGTGGCCGTGCGGGGGAGGCCCTTCAGGAGCGCCACCTCGCCGAAGAAGGCCCCGTGCTGGAGCGTCGCGAGCACCACCGGGGCGCCGTCGGGCGTGGTGGTGGTGACCTCCGCGACCCCCTGGTCGATGAGGTAGAAGTCCGAGCTGGGGTCGCCCTCGGTGAGCACCACCTTGGCCGCGGGGAAGACCATCACCACGCCGCGGTCGGCCAGGTCGCGCCGCGACTCGGGCTCCAGCGATCGGAACAGGAACGACCCGGTCACCACCGCCTCCACGCCGTTGCGCAGCGAGTCGAGCGTGTCCGAGCCGATCGTCGCGCCTTCGTCCGTCGTCTGATGGTCGGTCATCGTTGGGGACCGCGATGCTGCCACGACTCGCCGCGCCGACGCCACCGGTGGTATAGAGCGCTGCGAAGGTCCCGTTGGTCACCTCACCGTTCAACACCCCAACGCCCCCGAAGCCCCCCAAGGCGCCTTCGTCCCCCGCCGCGCCCTCGATTCCAGGGGTCATGTCCGCGGGCACCCGCCTCGGTCGCTACGAGATCGTCTCCGACCTCGGCGCCGGCGGGATGGCCACCGTCTACCTGGGCCGCGCCCTCTCCGTGGCGGGCTTCCAGCGCCTCGTGGCCATCAAGCTCCTGCACCCGCACCTGCTGAGGGACGAGACCTTCGTGCAGATGTTCCTCGACGAGGGGCGGCTCGCGGCGCGCATCCACCACCCCAACGTCGTCGGCACCCTCGACCTCGAGCGCTCCCCCGAGGGGCTCTACATCGTCTCGGAGTACATCGAGGGCGACCAGCTCCTCGGGCTCTACAAAGCCGCCCGCGCCACCGAGCAGCGCATCCCCCGGCCCATCGCCCTGCGCATCGCCCTCGACGTGCTCGCCGGCCTCCAGGCCGCCCACGACCTCACCGACGACCTCGGCACCGCGCTGCGCATCGTCCACCGCGACGTCTCGCCCCACAACATCCTCGTCGGCTCCGACGGCATCACCCGCCTCACCGACTTCGGCATCGCCAAGGCCGAGGAGCGCATCGCCGACACCCGCGACGGCATCGTGAAGGGCAAGCTGTCCTACATGGCGCCAGAGCAGCCCAACGACTCGCCCATCGACCGGCGGGCCGACCTGTTCTCCCTCGGCACCGTGCTCTGGGAGTGCCTCACGGGCCGCAGGCTCTTCCCCGGGAAGACCGACGCCGAGGTGCTGCAAGCCCTGCTCTACCGGCCCATCGCGCGGCTCCGGGCGGTCGACCCGGAGCTCCCCGAGGCCCTCGATGGCGTGCTGGCCCGCGCGCTCGACCGCGACCCCGCGCGCCGCTGGCAGAGCGCCCGGGAGTTCTCCGACGCCCTCGAAGGCGCCGTCGGCGCCTCGGGGATCGCCTCGTACCGCGTCGTCGCCGACCACGTGAAGCAGGTCGCCGCGCCGAAGATCATCGCCGAGCACGAGCGCCGCCGGGCCACCACCCGCGACCTGCCCGTCTACCGCCCCAGCGCGGAGTCCCTGCGGGCCATCAGCGCCATCCCCTCGCCGGGCCGCGCGTCGAGCCCGCCAGCGCCCCCGACGCAGCTCCCCTCGGTGGCCAGCGCCGACGAGGCGCCCACGCAGCTGCAGTCCGCGATGATGCCGCCGACGATGCCCACCGCGCGCGGCCTCGTTGCCCCGCCGCCGCTGGGCCCGGGCGCGAAGATGGTCACCGCCGGCCCCGAGGCGACCACCGTCCGTCCGCCCTCCGACCACCGCGCCTCCGGGGCGCGGCCGCTCCCGCCGCTCCCGCAGCTTCCCCACGCCACGCCGGCGACCCCCGCGAGCCCGGTGCCCCCTGCGCCCGAGGCCGCGGCCGGAGACGTCGACGACGAGGCCCTCGCGCCCACGCTCATCTCCTCACCGCGCCTCAACGCCGCCGCCGCCGCCGCCGCCGCCCGCGCCGCAGACATCGCCCCCGCCCCGGAGCCGGTGTTCGCGCTCATGCCGCGGGCCATGTCGGTCGCGCCTCCCCCGCCGGTCGCGCCGCGGCAGGCCCAGCGCTCGTCGCGCGGGTTCGGCTGGCTGGTGGTCGGCGTGGTGATGCTCGGCGCCTCCCTCGGCGTGGTGATCTGGAAGGTCGGCGTCGCGGGCGAGAGCGTCGAGTACGCCCGCCCTGTCGCGTCGCGGCCCGCCGCGCCGGTGATCACCCCGCCGCCGCTGGAGCCCGCCGCGCCGCCAGAACCCCCGGCCGTCGCGATGCAGTCCGCTCCGCTGCCCCCCGTCGAGCCCGCCGTCGCGGCGCCCCCGCCCGTCGTCGAGCCCGTGGTCGCGGCGCCCCCGCCCGTCGTCCATGCGCCCGTCGTCCGTGCGCCGGTCGTCCGTGCGCCGGTCGTCCGTGCGCCCGTGTCCGCGCGTCGGTCGTCCATGCGCCGGTCGCCGCGCCCGTGGTCGTCGGTCGCGCGCCCGTCGCCGCGCCCAC
>CAIOSS010001186.1 GCA_903860995.1 uncultured delta proteobacterium
ATGAAACTCCGTCGGCTGCGACACGAGACCGGCGGCGCCATGAAGTTTCCTAAGGGGGCCTCAACGCCCGTGAACACTGTTGATGGCTCGGACGTTGTCCAACACCGGTCGATTCGTGCGCCCGCGGAGGCCGCAAAGGCGCCGAGGACGACGGTTGACAGCCCCGCTCCGATCGTCCAGAAGGGAGTGCTCTCGTCTGAGCGGCCAGTTCGCCGCTCTTCGCTCCATCTGGAGGAGTGGCCGAGTGGTCTATGGCAGCGGTTTTGAAAACCGCCGTAGGGAAACCTGCCGGGGGTTCGAATCCCTCCTCCTCCTCCGTCTTTTCCAACTACACGATCTGATTTGGACACCCCTCTCGCCCTTCACGTCCACCTGATCCCACAGGGTCAGTCCCTGGCGTTCTCCATCTCTTTTGAGCGGTACGAGGACACGGCGTCGCTCTCGCGCTGGCAGCCATCGGACAACTTCGTGGTGCCCTCGCACCCGGGCTGTGTCCGGCGACGCCCGGCGTTCGTGCCCGGCAGCTTCCGAGAGATGTTCCTCGCGGTGCTCTTCCCGCGTCTCAACAACCACCACCCGGTGCCGCTGCCCGGTCACCTCCGCGAGCTCGACACGGCGCGCGCCGAGTTTCCGAAGCGCACCGTAGGCGACGGCCCGTACCACATCGTCGCCTGGGCGGTGCCCGCGAGCCAGGCGCTCACCCACCTCCGGCCCTTCCTCCGCGCCTGGACGCGGCGCTACGGCGCGGCGCTGTCGAGCCCCGGGTGCTTCGTCGCCCTCGACGCCCTCGACCTCCTGCACGACGCTTTCACCCACGGAAACCTCCTGCCGACGCGCCTCCCGGGGCTCCCCGACCACGCGCCGCTGCGGTGGGTTCCGCCGGTCTCGCTCACCACCCTCATGGGATTCCGCCGCACCCTCGTCGGCTGCCCCTCGCTCGGCGCCGTCCACGCGTGGTGCGTCCGTGCCCACGAGTTTCGCACCCAACCGCTCGTCGCGCAGAACGAGTCAGCCCCCTTCGCGCGCTTCGTCGTCGAGGCGCTCTCCAGCGTGACCGCCGACTCATCGGACAACGGTACGACCCCCAAACAGACTCCGTTGAAGCCAGAGGTGCTGGCCTCCCTGCACGCCTCCTTCGGCAGCTGCCTGCATCCCAACCACGATGTCTGGAAGCCCGCGGTGTTGCCCTCGCAGTCTCACCTTCACGGGGTCATCGCGCCCTCCGAGCCAGGCGCATCCGAGCATCCCTGGCAGATGGAGATGGCGCTCATCGGTGAGGGGCCCGCGGTGCCCCTCTTCGGTCTGCTGAAGTCCGAGCGCCTGCGCGACCCCGTGGTGGAGGCCTCGGACGACACCGTGCGGCGCTTCCCGGCCAGCGTGGCCTACCGCGACTGGGAGGGTCTGCTGGAGCAGCGGCCCTTCCTGGGCGCCCGGCCGGAGCTGCTGCGCGACGGGCGAAGCCCCCTGTCCGAAGCGGAAATGTCCGTCGTGGCGGGGCTCCCTCCAATGCACGGGCGCCCTTCGGAGAAGGTGTATCGCGCGCTCAACCTGGAGGCGCCCAGCCGCGGGCGGGAGCCCGTTCTCTTCAGTGTATCGATTGGCAACACGCAGAGCGCGCGGCTGCGGGTGAAATGGAGTCCGGTCAACGACGGCGAGCTGGAGCAGCAGCTCGGCGAGGGCGGCCTCGCGATGCTGCGCTTCGTGCCCGAGCTGACGGTCGTGCTCGGGGAGGACGAGCTCTCCCCCGAGCAGGCCCGGCTGCTCCTGGCGTCGTCCGAGGGCGCCATCCTGCGCATCGGCCGGCGGGCCGTGCCGCGGAGCGACCTGGAGGCGGTGCTCGAGCTCGCGCTGGCCCGCCGAAAGGTGCTCGAACGCCTGATGAAGGGCGGGTCGCTCGGCTGGCAGGACGTCAACCAGCTGGAGGACGAGTGGACGGCCTCGCGGGACGCCGCGCGCCTGGAGTCGGTGTTCGCCGCGCAGTGGGAGATCTTCCTGGAGAAGCTCGCGGCGGGCAGCGCGTCGCGGCTCACGGAGACGCCGCCGGGATTCCAGGGAACGCTCCGCCCGTATCAGTTGAGGGGATTGAGCTGGATGGACCAGATCACCTCCTTCGGGCTCGGCGCGTGCCTCGCCGACGACATGGGGCTCGGCAAGACGGTGCAGGTGCTGGCGCTGCTCTGGCACCACCGCAGGCCCGGCGCGCCCAAGCGGCCGAAGGCGCCCGACCTGGTCGTGTGCCCGACCTCGGTGGTGCACAACTGGGTGAAGGAGGCGCGGCGCTTCGCCCCAAAGCTCAAGGTGTACATGCACCAGGAGAGCTCGCGGGAGACCGACCCGCGGCGCTTCGGCGAGGTGGTGCGCACCTCGGACGTGATGGTGACGAGCTACGCGCTGCTGCGCCGCGACCGTACGCTGTTCGAAGAGCATCGCTGGAACATCCTCATCGTCGATGAGGCCCAGCACGTGAAGAACCCGCTGGCCCAGCAGACCCAGGTGCTCAAGGGGCTCCGCGCCTCGCGCCGCCTCGCGCTCACCGGCACGCCGGTGGAGAACCACCTGCGCGACCTCTGGTCGATCTACGACCTCGTGATGCCGGGCCTGCTCGGCGGGCCGACGCGCTTCTCCCGCGCCTTCCTTGAGCCGCTTCGCCGCGGCGAGGAGACCGCGATGGCCCGGCTGCGGCGTCGCGTGGGGCCGTTCATGCTGCGGCGTAGCAAGCGCGACCCGGAGGTGGCCGGCGACCTGCCGCCGCGCACCGAGCAGATCGTCGAGTGCGGGCTCACGCGGGAGCAGGCGGCGCTCTACCGCGCGCTCACCGAGGTGACCTTCGAGAAGGTGAAGGGCGGCAACGGGATGGGGCGCAGG